>CALFUW010000001.1 GCA_937929815.1 uncultured Flavobacteriales bacterium
CAATGCCATTTCGGAGTTGAGCATGTCCGAAATTTACAAAAACCTTGAAAAGCCAATTGAAAATATTGAAAGTTGGGCGGACAATCTCGGCATAAAACCAGTCGGCTATGAATCCAACAGGGCGTATCTGACGGCCAAAATTACCGAATACTTGAATGTTTCAAATATTACAGGGACGATTACGAGTTTGGTAAGCGCCATGGGAAACCTGATTGTGGCTCTGTTTTCGATATCTTTTATCACATTTTTTCTGCTTAAAGAGCGGCAGATTGCCCCATCTGTAGTGCTGGCGTTTACCCCTGACCGTTCGACTGAACGCATGACCCGCGTACTTGGTCAGATTAAGCAATCTCTTCGGCGCTATATTGTAGGCATCATTCTTCAGATTTCATTGATTGCAATAATTGTGAGTTTTGGATTGAATTTTTTCAATATTAAAAATGCATTTATCATCGGGCTATTTGCCGGTTTAATCAACATCATTCCATATGTGGGTCCTGTGATTGGAGCCACAATCGGGACGGTCATAGCATTTAGTACCACGCCGGGGTTGCTGGCTCCTGATATATGGCAGATTCATCTGTTGAAGGTGCTGTTTGTTTTTCTTGTTGTTCAATTGATGGACAATTTTATTTTTCAGCCGCTAATATTTTCCAAATCCGTGAATGCTCATCCGCTCGAAATATTTTTTGTAATTCTGATTGCGGGAAACATCTTTGGCATCATTGGCATGATTGTAGCCGTGCCATCTTACTCGATATTCCGTGTGATTGGCCGGGAATTTCTCTCTGAATACAAATGGATTCGCTCCATTACTCAAAGCCGATAAATGCCAGGTATTTTTTTCGAAAATTCTCAGTACATTCTCCTTGATAAGGATCACGGTCTCAATACGGAGCCAGATCGTAAAGGAAATCCCAATCTGATGTCTTGGCTACAAGAAACAAGGCCCGACTGCTTCCGGCGCAGCGTTCCATATCCGATTCACAGATTAGACAGGCCTGTATCGGGCCTTCTGATTGTGGCAAAAAAGCGTAGTGCGCACAGGATTTTTCAGCAGATGTTTGAAAAAAGGCTCATTACAAAAAACTACAGGGCAGTGGTGCATGGAGAAATTTTAAAATCAAAAGGCATTCTCACACATTATCACAAAAAAGACCCACTTCATTTCAGAGCCGTCCTGGATGACAATCCATTCGATGGAAGTATGCCGGTGAAGTTGAGCTACGAAGTTGTAAAGATTACAGAAGATCGCACGGAAGTCGATATTCGACTGCATACCGGCAGATATCATCAGATTCGGGCTCAGATGGCTGCCATTGGGCATCCGATCGTTGGTGATGTGCTCTACGGCGCTACCCCGATACATCGCTCCAATGCCATTGCCCTGCGGGCATACAGATTGGCTTTTGACTGTCCGTTTGAGAAGACAAGAAAGGTATTCGAATATCTTCCGGAAGATTTCTTCTCACAGTGGATTTAATGGCAAAATTTAATAAATCAACGAGTATCCAGTTTATTGGATTTACAAATGTAATAAATCACCAAAATCACTAGAAATTTATAATTGATACGTCCATTGAATAAAAAATCTTCGCCCCTGAAGTGAAGTAAAGGCATAGGTCGGGTCAAATGTGAGCGCAAAAGGATTGTCCGACGTAGGAATAGGATTACCGTTAGAATCAAATTGTACGCGTTCATCAAAAGGGTCATCAGTTCTGGCGATCAGAAAGGGAAGACCACGCCAAGGGACGAAGTCAAATACGTTTTTAATGCCTGCGGAGAGGGTGTATCCTCTCATGCTTCGAAAACTGTATTGAAGATGAATGTGTGAAAACCAGGGAGAAAATTCAGGTCTAGGATCCAATTCACCCAGCAACGGCAATCGCATGGGACTGTATGTGACACTTGACAGGTCAATTCGGTTTTTGCCAAAAGAATATCCGGCAAGACTTTGAAAATTTATCCGCTCGACAAAGGGGGGTAATTCATTTTTACCATCTTCGATTAGGCGCATATCCTGGATTGCCCCTCCTGCCATAAAGTCCCATCGTCCCAGTATGCCCCACTGAATCTGTAAGTTTAGCCCTCTGTGGGTGAGTTTTCCATCCAAATTTTCGAAAATAATCTTTTGAGGATCAGTGTCATAGTCAGGAAGAATACGATTGGTAAACATATTGCTGAAAAGGCTGGTAGTCGTTTTGATATAATACAATGGTTTTAATAGATTGAAATCCCATTCAACATATTGACCATAAGATCTTTCGGGCAGAAGACCGGATTCGACAACCACCTCTCTGGCTCCGGAGAGAGCAGCATGTTCTTCAGCGAATAAGTTGACTATTCGAAAAGCTGAACCGTGAAGTACTCGAAGAGTATGCCTGCCACCTTTGTACATGAATGCAATCCGACCTGTGGGGACCAATCCGTGTATGGGATGATGATCAAGGCGAGCACCCGTGCTGAAACTAAAAAGCCCCTGTGAAATCCAAACATCCGAAAATAAAGCCGGCATCCATATCAGATCTGGTGCTTCCACATCTTCTCCTAAGCTGATTTGTCTTCGGGTGGCTGTGGTGTTGTCATTGTAATACTGGTACCTGAGCGCAGAGCCTATGGTGTAACTAAACCGGTCAGACTGATCGCTCCAAAGCGTCTGAAGTTGTGCGATGCGCTGGGTAGCGTTAAAGAATTCATCACCGTACCCACTGTTTTGCTGGTGCCAGGATGAACTCCACCAGAGCTGTAAGGGCCTTACTTTAGCCGGGGTATATTTCATAAGCCACTCAGCTCTGTTTGTGAAGATGCTTTCTACATATCTTTCTCCTGTATATCTATGGGCATGCAACCCATCCATCTGCCCTCCGAGCCGGTCTTCGTAATAATATCTCAGGAGCATATCAAATTCATCCGAGAAAGTCAATTTCTGAAAAAATGAAAGTTGCTTCTGAAGAGGTTTGTCCATGAAGTTATCTTTATTCCTGTCAATGCGAAAATCAAAATGGTGATGGTAGATTCCAGTAAGACTGCACCAATTCCCTTTTCGCGATGCAAGGGCAGCCTGAGTGGTCACCTCTCCCCATGAAGTGATCAGTTGCTCGGCATGCAATCGAGGGGCAAGTTCAGCAGTGGGTGTTATCACATTGACTACGCCTCCAAGCGCTTCTGTACCAAACAACACCGAACCGGGACCACGGGTGAGCTCCGTGCGAAGAATTAAACCACTCGGAAGTCCGTAAAGCCCGTACGTAGATGCCAATGATCCCATGATCGGCATACCATTGATCACAATGAGGGTGTATGGACCGGGTAGACCGTTGATGCGCAGACTTGGTGCCTCGCAGACATTGCAATCATAGTGAAGTCGTACGCCCGGAAGCACAGGCAGGACATCCATAAGCAGCGGGCTAGACACACGCCGGAATATTTCAGCATGCAAGGTGCTTACCGGTATTACCGAACCTGATTTTTCAACTGGTCTTAATGAAGCACTTACTACCACCTCGTCTAAAGTTTCACCGGCGGGGGTCAGGATAATTTGCATTGTGATCGTATCTCCATATGTCTTATGAAGTTTGACTTTCTGAGAGGTGTATCCTTCTTTTGAAAACAGAAAAACAGGCATATCTTCGAATTTGCTCAAGTCAATTTTAATCAGAAATGTGCCATCTGGAGGGATTATCACCAGCAGGCTGTCTGTAGCAGCATTCTCAATGCGAACGTCAGGTATCGGGTCAACTCCATCGGTGACTTTACCTGAGAAATAAACGAATTGGCTGTATATTAGATGATTAATGAAAAACAAGCTACTTATAAAAAATAATTTTAATCTCATAAACAAAAATTTTGGACAAATATAAAATATATTTAGGGTTGCCTAAAAAATCGAAAAAACATAAGAAATGCAGTAAGGATGATTCCAATTAAATTTGTTTTAACAAAAAATTTTCTAAATGAGTCGATGTACCCTTACGCTGATCCTTGTGATGAGTTTATTCAGTGGTGTATTGTTTTCTCAAAACACACTGTCTGTAGAAATCGTGTCTTCGAAAAGCAGAGAGCCTATCCCAAATGCAGAGGTTTACATCAACGGGAGAGTGCAGGGGCTGACAGATGAAACGGGAAGACTTGAAATAAAAACGGTAGAAAATGCCGGAAGGGTTTTAATTCGTCATATAAGCTATCTACCGGGTTATGCAAGGTTTTCATTCAGGAATTCAAATAACCAGATAATGACCATTTTATTACAGGAGTTTGTTGAGAAACTGGATGATGTAACTATCACGGCGACACGCCTGCGCAAGCCGGTTACAAGAGAGGTCGTTCAGGTAGATGTCATACCAAAGGATTTGATTTTTAATGTAAACTCGACCCGATTATACGATGCTGTGGATAAGGTGCCGGGAGTCACAGTCATTGACGGTCAAATGAGCATACGCAATGGAAGTGGCTTTGCATATGGCATAGGTAGCCGGGTGCTGGTCATTTCTGACGGGATGCCCATCCTGACGGGTGACCGAGGTGATATGAGGTGGAATTTTGCACCTATCGAGATGGTTGAGAATCTTGAGGTCGTAAAAGGGCCAACATCTGTAATCTATGGTGCAGGCGGTCTCAATGGTGCA
>CALFUW010000002.1 GCA_937929815.1 uncultured Flavobacteriales bacterium
AAATACATTGCCGTTGGTTGGGCTGCCCCAGAGGTTAAAATCCGTATCACCCCAGGTCATGACGATGTACTCTCCGTTTTCTGATCTTGAGAGCTGAATTCTGTTATCTTCTGCCAGATTGGCTCCGGAACCATAATTTCCCCTGAAGAAGTCGATCGTATCCATAAATATGGCAGCCCAGGTACTTCCCCCGTTGGGCGAATAAACGTCTACGGCATAGTTAAAAGCTGAATAAATCGAAAAAGGATTTCCGGATCCTCCAGTAGCTGTAATTGTGGAAACAGCAGCAGGACAAATGTTCACACCAAAGTGTGGATTGTTATTGGCATCTACGACTACATCTATATTAAAGGCAGTGGAGATGTGGTTGATTGTCCAGTTGTTGGCCGTACCATATGCCTGCATGGAGGCAAGTACACCGCCTGTGAGCCCGTGCGTAAATTGAAGGGTTTGCAGGTTGATTGGAAATGGACCAGTCCAGGATTGTCCTCCGTTAATGGTCTTCATGTACATTGGATGAAAAGCCTCTACAGGTGCAAAGTTTGTATCAGTAGAATAACCAATAATGCCAATATATCCCACCTGTCCATCAGGTCCAAAGGCAATTTTTGCGTCGGCAAGTTGTTTTGCTCCGTCAGCATTGGCACCTACCGGGCAGGGCAAATACTGATTTGACCATGTAAATGATTTTGTTGCACTATTCCAGGTTCCGACGGTCAAAATAAGCGTGTCATTGTACGCTGTACCAATTCGCTTTTCTGCAATGCCAAATACCTTCTGAGTAGCATTTACAGCAGTAAAATCATTTGGTACCTGAACGGCAAATGAAATATCCGGACTAAATGAGCTAAATCTTGTCGTAGAGAGATTTGCATTGTCAGATATCCGGGAGCTTCCAACCACGATGCCACCCCAGTTCGAATTAGAACCATCCAGGACAGGTGCGTAAAATGCTACATAGAGGCTATCAGCATTTGTGTTACCTGTTGGATTAAACAGTACTCCTTGCGGATATCTGGCTACCTCAGTAGATGGAGTCGGATTCCATAGGGGGCCTTGATTGATATTCCAGTTGAGGCCTCGATCCGTAGAAAATCCATAACGAAGCGAACCGGTTGAAACATCATTTGTAATAGATGGTGTAGATCTGTGTACCATGCCTGCGGCATTCAAAGATGGAAGAGCCCACAGATATGTTTTAGCATCAAACATGATTCCATAAGCATTTCCACCGTTACCTGCCGTAATACCCAGGTTGGATACTTTAGAAGCAGTGTGTTGATAGGGTCCCCAGGTACCTGGGTCTACAAATCCTTTTAGAGGAGGATATTCGATTGTTTCAGGCATAACCTTACTCTGACCGAAAACTGAAAAGGTTGCAAATGAAATGATGGTAACTAGTAAAGTTTTTTTCATGTTTGAGATGTTTTTTTTGTGTTATTACAAAATTAAAAAAAAAATAATTAAAAAGTTTTTTTCGAAATAAATTTCTTGATTTCATCAAACGTCTGATTATCAATTCCGTGGCCTGCTCTATACCCAAAAAAACGGTGATTCAATTTGTTTGCTTCAAGAAATTCTGCGCTCTTTTTTGCCCATTCGAAAGGAATAACAGGATCATCCGTGCCGTGGGTAATTAAAAAGTCCAAATGCTTTAGCCGCTCATAATTCATATTTTCAGGGAGAAGCTGCTTGCTGATATATCCACTCATGGCAACAACTGCCTGAACGAGCTCGGGATATGTCAGCGCCACCGAATAGCTCAATATGGCTCCCTGACTAAAACCCATGAGTATGGTATTTCCTTTCGGTATATGAAAGGCTTCGGACGTACTTTCAATAAACGCTTTAATCCGTTCGCGTGATGTCAGTGCCTCTTCCACATTTTGACCAGAAACATGACCTGTGGAGGAGAACTCCAAATTATACCAACAATATCCACCCCAGGGCAACCTGTAAGGTGCACGCAGCGAAAAAATATGCATAGCCTCTGGCAGGTCTTCTGCAAAAGAAAACAAATCCAACTCATGGCTTCCATACCCATGCAGCATGAAGATTCCTCCTTTGACCGGGTGAGTTGTAGGTTTGCGATATTGGTAAATTAACCCTGTTTTTTGTTCAATCATAGTTGCTGTACAAGATTTCAATTATTCGTTCATTCGTTTCACAAATATTGATATTTTCGGTTTTGATTTATTTGTTTTTAACTCTTTATTGTATTTTTACACGAGATAATGATGTCCATTTGAATGATAAAAAAAGAAATACTTGGAGCACTCTTTTGCTTTGCTGTATTGACTTCCACTTCCCAATTGGTGGTAAACAATACAGGTCAGTATCAAAATGGATTATGGCTTGTTAAAAATATATTCGTTCAGGACTCCCTGATCGTCTTTTGGTTTGGTCCTCAGCCTCAATGGCCCAATACCAATCAAATCGGCGCTTTTAATGGAGTCAATACCAATATAGGTATAGATACAGGTATCATCATGGTGACTGCACCTGCAACAGATGCTCTTGTAGGTGGCAATGCTGCAGGCCCGGGAGGACCGATGACAGATGCACAACTTCAAGCGCTTCAGCAGCAAATGGGGATCACCGGCGGATTGTTTAGCATTGCCCGAATAGAATTCGATTTTATCAGCTATGCGGATTCACTGGAGTTTGAATACGTGTTTGCTTCTAAAGAATATCAAAGTTATACATGCACTGCCTTCAACGATGTGTTTGGTTTCTTTTTGACAGGCCCGGGAATCAATGGGGCTCCTGCAACTCAGGTTACAACTCAAAACATTGCTTTGATACCCGGCACAAACATTCCAGTTGCAATCAATACATTGAACGGGGGTGCCCCGACAGGTGGTGGCAGTGCAGCTATTTGTCTGGCAGCCAATCCAAATTATGTCGCCCACAGCATTTACTTTAACAATGCTCCCACCGGTACATCGTACAACGGTGCCACAAAGCCACTTAAAGCGATTGCCAAGGTTCAGTGTGGTCAATATTACAGAATTAAACTTGCTATAGCCAACGTAAGTGATAATGCTCTGAACTCTGCGGTTTTTCTTAAGGCCAATAGTTTTAAAATTCCTACTTTAGAGATGTATCATTCTGGTAACAGTCCCGGATATCTCAATAAGGGAGATACCATATCTGAAAGTTGTGGGGCATTTCCGATCGTTTTTAAACGGACATTAAACACACAAATACCTCTCACTATAAAATTTAACTTAGGAGGCACTGCTGTAGCTGGAACAGACTATGTGGCACTGCCGGATTCTTTTGTCATCAGTGCTGGAAAAGTATATGACACCTTGTGGGTAACTCCGATACACAACAAGATACCCCAACAGCCCAGACTCTTGTCGTTTAATACCTATTACACATGGAGTCCATGCTATCAATATCCTTTGGATACGGTTCGGATTTGGATACGAGACCCCCTGCCGTTGAATGGTGGTATTTTGAACAAAACTGGTTACGACACGGTCTATTGCCCGGGTGATTCGATCAAGTTGGAAGCTCTGATGACCGGCGGAGAAGGTGGCGCTTTTGGGTGGTGGTTTGACGGTGATACAAATAAAATACGTTCCTTTTCTGTTCTGGGTGATACTACTGTGTATTTTTATGTCACGGATTCCTGCTATTCGGATACACTGATTCTTACAAAAACCTTATATGCCAACACAAAAAGTGACATTACAATCGAAACACTCGACTACGGCATCTGTCAGGGCGAAAAGATTCAGATAGAAGCAAATTTTACAGGCGACAAACCTCCTTTTACTTTTGGTTGGCAGGGTGGTTTCCCTCAGGATACACGAATGACCGTCCAGCCAAATGACACCGCAACATTCTATTTTATCGTAACGGATCATTGCGGAAATGTAAAAATGGATTCCACCATTGTCTATGTATATCCGGAGCCTGTCGCTGCCTTCAGGGCTGAGCAGATTAGTTTTGTAGAACTCGCAGTTCAAATGTTTAACAACTCTTCTAAGGCAAATTCCTATTTCTGGGATTTTGGGGACGGTAATACTTCCATACTACCTAATCCAAAGCATATCTATGCATCGCCCGGAACATACACGATCACTTTAGTAGCCTACAACGAATTTGGATGTCAGGATACGGTTCGGCGGAACATTAATGTTCAGCGGGACTTCTTAATTTATATTCCAAATAGTTTTACCCCGAATGGAGATGGAATAAATGATCTATTTAAGGTAGTGGCAGATGGAATTGAAGGATACCGTATTCAGATATTTAATCGGTGGGGACAAATGGTATTTCAATCTGATAACATCGAGGACTCATGGGATGGCACCTATCTCAATAAAGACGCTCCGCAGGGACTATATTTGTATAAAATTCAAATTACATTGAAAAATGATGTAAAAGAGGTCAGATCAGGAAATTTGTATTTAATTCGATAGGCTTAAACCATGAAGAAGTATTTTGGAGTTTTTCTCATGCTTTCGGGAGTATGTATCAATACCGCACAAGCGCAGCTTACAGTTAGTCAGGCAGCTCCTTTGTATTCACCGGTTCCAAATTTGATTCAGAATGTACTGATCGGCACTGGTGTACAAGTGAGTAACATTTTTTCTGTAGGCAATACCGGTATTGGTTTTTTCAACGGGGTAAATTCCAATCTTGGTTTAGACAGTGGAGTCGTAATGGCAACAGGGGGCATCAATCACGTGGTACCAAATGGCATTGCAAATCCTGTTGGTAATGCCGGTGGTAGTGATCCGGATCTTCAGGCATTGCTTGTGTCTATGGGTTTGCCGGCATCTTCGATCAATAATCTGGTTCGAATCACCTTCAACTTTGTACCTATGGGAGATTCCATTAAATTCAGATATGTGTTTGCCTCTCAGGAATATCCCGGATACACCTGCTCATCGTTTAATGACGTGTTCGGATTTTTTGTCAGTGGACCGGGGATCACCGGCCCGTTTTCCAATAATTCAAAAAACATTGCGTTAATCCCCGGAACCAATATCCCGGTGGCCATCAATACAGTGAACAGCGGTGTGCCCAGCGGTGGTAATCCTGCGCTTTGCCTTGCTGCCAATCC
>CALFUW010000003.1 GCA_937929815.1 uncultured Flavobacteriales bacterium
ACCAACGGTGAGCTCGTGAGAACCATCACCAAAGACAATACGGATACTTGGGTGGAATGGGATCTAAGAAATAACTATGGAATTCCGATTGCCAGCGGTATGTATATTATCCATGTGGATGCCTTTGGCATTGGTCATAAAGTCATTAAATGGTTTGGAGCCATGAGGCCTGTGGATCTGAATGCGTTCTAAGTAATAAAATTAAATGAATTTCGAAGCGTGAAAAAATTTCTAACTGTTCCCATTGCCTTGAGCCTCTCTGTAGGTTCTCTTTTTGCCGGAAACCCACAACGTGTAGGTTCTGCAGGAGCTAGTGAATTGCTAAACAACCCCTGGGCACGAAATTCTGGATGGGGAAATGTTAATACCGCCGGAGTTAGAGGTGTAGAATCTGTATTCCTCAACATTGCCGGAATAGCCAATACAGAGAATCTGGAGATAGCATTTACCAACACCCAGTGGCTATCAGGAAGTGATATCACGATCAATTCCATTGGACTTGTCAAAACCGTTGGTAATTCCGGTGCTCTGGCTTTTTCGATCAATAATTTTTCTTACGGTGATTTAGTGGTCAGAACTGAGGCTCAGCCTGACGGAGGCATAGCTACCATATCCCCCTATGCCGCAATCATCACCGGTGGATATTCACAGAAATTTACCGAAAGCATATACGGTGGTATTAACCTCAAATTCTACAACCAGGGTCTTCCAAATCTCAGCGTTTCAGCGCTTTTGGTAGATGCAGGTGTGCAGTATCACACCGGTGAAGAAAACAGGTTGAAATTTGGGATTACACTTCGCAATGTTGGCCCGTCAGCCTCATTTGGTGGAGATGGTCTGTCCATACAGGCCATGGTGCCAGGAGGAGGATACTCTCAGACGTTTTCCAGCCGTTCGGCTAAGTTTGAGTTTCCTTCCAATCTTGTCATCGGAGGTAGTTATGACTTCTTTCTCGGTGGGGATCAGCTGCTGACTGCCGCAGTAAATTTTCAATCCAATTCACTGCAAAAAGATGAATATGGCCTGGGGTTAGAGTATTCATTCAGAAGACTATTTATGGCTCGTGCGGGCTATACAATTTTTGACAACCGCCAGGATGCACAGCAAACCAATATTCACACCGGTCTTGCCGCGGGTATTTCATTTATGATTCCTATGTCAAAAGAAACCGGCTCGGATCTGGCCATAGACTATTCGATCCGTACCACCCGTACTCCATTCATGGGTACACATTCTCTGGGTGTGCGATTGTCATTGTAAAATTCTGTATATTTGCAGCGTGAATGAGGCCTCTCACAAGAGGTCTCATTCTTTTATTATATTAACCTAACGAATTGAACGTATGTCAAAAATATCATATCTGACTGCTGAGGGATTAAAAAAGCTAAAGGAAGAATTGGATCATCTGAAAAATGTTGAGCGACCGAAAATATCTCAACAAATTGCTGAAGCCCGCGATAAGGGAGATCTCTCTGAAAATGCTGAATACGATGCTGCTAAAGAGGCACAAGGACTTCTTGAATTAAAAATTTCAAAACTCGAAGATCTGATTGCCAACGCACGTCTGATGGACAAATCGGATGTAGACGTGTCTAAGGTAATGGTCATGAGTACCGTAAAGCTTAAAAACTTGAAGACCAACCAAATCGTCTCGTACACTCTAGTGTCCGAAACAGAGGCCAACCTAAAGCTCGGCAAAATTTCTATAAACTCTCCGATTGGGCAGGGATTGGTCGGTAAGCGGGTCGGTGAAACAGTGGCGATAAAAGTTCCTGCGGGTACATTGGAATTTGAGATTTTGGAAATTTCAGTAGAATAAATTCAAATACACATGGCATCGGTTTTTACTAAAATCGTACACGGAGAGATTCCTTGCTTTAAAGTGGCTGAAACAGAAAACTGCCTTGCTTTTCTTGATATTATGCCATTGACTGAAGGCCATACCCTTGTAATTCCAAAGATGGAGGTGGACAATCTCTTCGACCTTCCGGATGATATCTACCACGAGTTGTGGTCTTTGGCAAGAAAAATAGCTCCTGCCATTCGCAAAGCCTATCCTTGTATAAAAGTTGGCGTAGCTGTAGTCGGCCTGGAAGTGCCCCATGCGCATGTTCATCTTTTGCCCATCAATACTATTGGCGACTTGAACTTCTCTCAGCCTAAACTTCGGCTTTCGCCCGATGTCCTTGAAGCATCAAGGCAAAAAATTGTAAAATTCCTGTAGTTTTACGGCCGTATCTGAAACTTGGTAGATACCTGGGTGATGTCCTTCCCCGTTATCACGGCTACATAGACCCCTGCCGGCAGGTATCGGGTGTCTATCACACAGATGCCCGGATCTATTCGGGTCTTCATCATCAAAGCACCTGTTGCGTTGTAAACGTGTAAAGAGGCCGGAGCGCCGTCCCATTTAAGATTTATTTTTTGTCCCCTGCTCGCTGGATTGGGATACAAGGACACTCCTTTGGGCGCAAACGTACCGATGGTTCCGAAGGTGACCGTAAGAACCTGAGAGGTCGATAGACAACTGAGGGAATCTTCCACTTGCACAAAATATTCGCCTGCTTGCATACCCATGAGCGTAAGTGTGTCGTCTGTCGCTCCGGGAATGACCTGGCTGTTGTAAAACCATTGATAGGCAGAGGCCTTTGCTGTAGTGTAGAGCAGTATATTCACATTATCAAAGTAGATGTCCGGGGTGGGCGGATTAGAGCCATTTTGAATGTTTACAAGGGTTGAATCGACCTGCCCGATGCTGTCTGTGGCCTTGACCCAATATCCACCTCCGCAGAGATTG
>CALFUW010000004.1 GCA_937929815.1 uncultured Flavobacteriales bacterium
TTCAAACCAGCCAACCATAGCCGAAGCCAATGTAATTGCTCTGCAAGCCGGCTATCATTATGGCGAAACCATTGAGCAAACAGCCGAAAGGTTTGTCGTCGAAAAGGCCAGCTTACCTGCCGGAAATTACCGAAGCATAACAGGTAACGAAGCTCTTGCACTTGGACTGGTGGCAGCCGCTCAAAAGGCAGGGCTAAAGTTGTTTTACGGTTCATACCCGATAACTCCCGCTTCTGATATTTTGCATTTACTTTCAGGGTATAAAGACTTTGATGTATACACCTTCCAGGCAGAGGATGAGATAGCGGCTATCGGCTCGGCCATTGGAGCCTCATACGGCGGCAGTCTGTCGGCGACCGGGACTTCCGGTCCCGGGATGGCTCTGAAAACCGAAGGCATAGGTCTGGCCGTAATGCTGGAAATTCCACTTGTAATCATCAATGTTCAACGCAGTGGGCCATCCACAGGTCTACCTACCAAAACGGAACAGGCAGATTTTTTCCAGGCTATTCATGGACGAAATGGTGAAACTCCCCTCCCCGTTTTAGCTGCTTCCACCCCTTCTGACTGTTTTAATATGGTGTTTGAGGCATGTCGCATTGCCATAGAGCATATGACACCTGTTATTCTCTTGTCAGACGGATATATAGCCAATGGAGCTGAGCCATGGAAGTATCCAACTGCAAATCAACTTCCGGATATCCGGGTAAACAGGCCGGACACTGAAACAAGAGTTTATATGCCTTATGAACGAGATGAGAATTTGGTACGTAGGTGGGCCATCCCCGGTATCCCAGGTCTGATGCACAGAATCGGAGGACTAGAAAAGCAAGACGTAACCGGAGCAGTTTCATACGATCCTGAAAATCATCAAAAGATGGTAAAAATCCGATTGAATAAGATTCTGAATATTTCAAAACACATACCGGATGCTATCCTGGAGGAGGGTGAACAAGTAGGTGATTTGCTCATCATCGGATGGGGCTCTACCTATGGAGCGATTAAAGTAGCCGTGCAAAATTTGAGAAAACAAGGGTACAACGTATCCCAACTTCACTTAAAATATCTCTATCCACTGCAGAAAAATGTCAAAGAATTGGTTCGCCAATTTAATCAGATCCTGATTCCTGAGATAAATATGGGTCAATTGGCCTTTTATCTTCGGGCAGAATTAAATATAAAACCCTTTGAACTTCATAAAGTTAAGGGTTTGCCGTTTCTGGCCAAAGAAATAGAGGAAGCGGCTTTGGAAATTCTGAGTAGGGATTTGGTCGAAAGTAAATAAATGTATTATCTTTGCAACCCTATCAAAAACCGCGGGGTGGAGCAGTTGGTAGCTCGTCGGGCTCATAACCCGAAGGCCGCAGGTTCGAGTCCTGCCCCCGCTACAAATTCAATCAAAGTCGCTCTGAGCGACTTTTTTTATGTATTTCGTTTACATCCTCTATTCTCCTTCCGCCGACATCTTCTACGTTGGTCAAACTCAAGATCTCTCCTCCCGCCTCATTAGACATAATGCTCGGCTGGAGCCGGCTACAAAACATCTCCCTCCATGGATTCTGATGTGGTCTACTTCTAAATCCTCACGCTCTGATGCCGTCAAACTTGAACGTAAACTCAAAAACTTAAGTCGTCAGCGCAAAATCTCATTCATGATTAAATACTCAGAGCAGGTATCGAGCCCTGACGAATTGAATCTCTTACTTCAATTGTCAGGGTGCTGACAAGACTACATCTTCGTCAGCATCCTGCCCCCGCTACAAATTCAATCAAAGTCGCTCAGAGCGACTTTTTTTATGTATTTCGTTTACATCTTTTACATCTTTCCTCTGCCATAGATACCATTATAGGATTAATTGATATTTTTTTCACGACGAGGAACCGCAGCATTTGCAGCTTCTTTTGAGAATTATCTGTGGTACTCAAGCCAATGAATCCATTCAGTAAATCAAAGAAAATTTCTGATGAGAATCACCTCTCAAACCTTACAGTTCACTGAAATATTTCCGACCAAACAAATAATAGTCAACTATTACAAGTTTGGAAAGCCGTCTGACACGGTTTCTATGGGTGTTTTTCATAAAAAAAGCTGACCTCTTTTTTAATACATAACCGATATGAGCATAAAAGGAAATATGTGCTTTGATGATTTGAAAAGTTTCGACAAACCGGCCTTTGAACAAATATCTCAGACCTGCTAGACCATCAAGTACCAATCGAACCGGAAGAATTACAAAAAGATGAACAATGGACAAATTTTTAGTAAGCATCATCAGATTGTTGCGAAAGTTAAGAAAAATTTTTCTGGGGGATTGGTAATCCAAGGTTCCACCGCCGAGATGATATACGACAGATTTCGGGTGGCAATACAGTGAATATCCTAACATCTGTAACCTCCAACAAAGATCAATTTCTTCCTGATGGGCAAAAAATGCTTCATCAAAACCTCCCACTTCCCAAAAAGGGAGTGCTCTTACCGCCATGCAGGCTCCTGATGTCCAAAAGACCTCTACGTACTCATCGTATTGTCCAAAATCTTTTTCAAGTGTATCGAATATTCTTCCTCGGCAGAGAGGATATCCAAACCAATCAAGATATCCGCCGGCAGCACCCGCATATTCAAAAAAACCGGAATTTTGTAACGATCGGATTTTTGGCTGTACCGCAGCGATTCGGGGGTCTTTTTCCATACAAGAAAGCAAGGGATCTATCCATCCTTCAGTCACTTTCACATCGCTGTTGATGATGATATAAACATCCGCTTTGATTTGAGATAAGCCCTTGTTGTATCCCCCTGCGAATCCATAATTTTTATCTAGCTTAACAATCCTGACATCGGAATGATGTGTCTTCAGCCACTCAACAGAATCATCCGAGGAGGCATTGTCAATCACGACTACTTCATGACCTTTGCTATTTTCTATCAAAGAGGGCAGAAACACTTCCAGGTGTTTTCTGCCATTGAAGTTCAAAACGGCGATAGATACATACATTCGGAAAGCATTAAAAATTCTTTATTTTACAAAGCAAGTATTTTTGCGGGCTTATATCAAAATTCAATGTTTGAAATAAAGGATAACTTCAGGCTTTTGTCAATTGTAATGCCGGTGTACAATGAAGGAAAAACCATTCACAATATCCTTAACCGTATTCGGAAGGTCGAATTAATTGATGGCATTCAAAAGGAGATCATCATTGTCAACGATCACTCCACAGACAACACCGAAGATCAAATACAAAGTTACATCGCACAGCACCCTGAAATGAACATCCGCTACTACAAGCATCCTGTAAACAGAGGTAAGGGTGCAGCCCTGCGTACCGGCATCGCTCATGCAAGTGGTGAATTTTTAATTATTCAAGACGCCGATTTGGAATATGATCCGGCCGAGTATAACATACTTCTCAAACCGGCGGTTGATGGTTTTGCGGATGTAGTATATGGATCGAGATTTATGGGCGGAAATCCACATCGGATTTTATTTTTTTGGCACTCTATCGGCAATAAGTTTTTGACTTTTTTGAGCAACATGTTCACTAATTTGAATCTCACTGATATGGAAACGTGCTACAAGTTGTTCAGAACTTCAATCATACAGCGCATTCATCTCAAGGAAAATCGCTTTGGATTTGAACCTGAAATAACTGCCAAAATTTCTAGAGTACCTGGAATTCGTATTTATGAGGTTGGAATTTCATATTATGGTCGCACTTTTGCAGAGGGAAAAAAAATTAACTGGCGCGACGGATTTCGCGCTATTTATTGCATATTATATTACAATTTAATTGATACTAAAGGATTTGAATGATATCCTCATTGGTTATTGGGTAAAAGGTGGTTATAACATTTGTAAAAAACTTGTAAATGAGTTTTCTAAAATTTTTAGCTTCAAGGGTGTTTCTATACCAGCTGCTTATTCTCGTGATAGTAGCGATTGTAGCTGTTTACGGATTTCTTAAGTGGGCAGATTTTTACACCATGCACGGTCGTGAAATCAATGTGCCGGATTTAAAAGGTTATTCATTGAGTGAAGCTGAGCACTTGCTGGAGAAAACGGAACTTAAATCAGTGGTTTTGGATTCTTCAGAATATTATCCCGATAAGCCCATCCTCAGCGTCATCAGTCAATTCCCCGCAGCAGGGGCCACAGTAAAACCAGGAAAGGAAATAAAACTCACCATCAATCCCTCCGGGCCTCGCATGGTGAGGGTTCCGAATCTGATTGAGAGGTCACGCAGGAGAGCTATTTATGACCTTGAGTCCAAAGGGTTCAGACTTGGACGAATATCTTATGTCCCATACATTGGTAAAGATATGGTCATTGCTGCTCAGCACAATGGACGCGAGCTGAGTTCCAATGATTACCTGCCAAAAGGATCGGTGATTGATCTTACTGTGGGGCTGGGATTGGACAATGAACTCATCGAAGTACCCTTTTTGCTCGGCAAACCTCTTGCCGTTATCAAAAACATACTTCTTACAAAGGGCTTGAATCTTGGCTTCACGGCGTTTGACTACAGTACAGATACTTCCAAAGCATTTGTGTACAGACAAGAGCCCATGCCAACCCTTGAAAAAACCATCATGAAAGGTAGCGAAATCAGCATTTGGCTTACTAGCGATTATACCAAGATGCCTGTCGATTCGTTAACATATTTTGGTACGATAGAATCGGATGAAGATGAAGAATAGATCGGTTTATCTTTTAATTTTTTTTGCGTCGCTTACCGGTCAGCTTTCGAAAGCCCAAATGAGGGAACAACTTGCCGTCCCATCCAAAATGCCTTTGGATAAACCGTCTTTTAAAACTTCGCAGCTCGACACTATCGAACTGCCGATTATCGACGACTTCTCGTATTCATCAATATTTCCGGAGCCTTCGTTTTGGGCGGATCACAAAGTAACGGTCAACCACACCAAAGGAGTCGGTATGATTACAATTGGGGTGGCTACCTTCGATGGATTGGATGAACATGGCAATCCTTATCATCCAAACAGGGTCACAACCGATACGTGCGACATGCTTACTTCCAGGTATGTTAACCTGCAAAACAGAACCAATGTATTCCTCTCCTTTTATTATCAGCCCGGTGGATATGGCGAACCTCCTGAAACAAATGACAGCCTGACACTCTACTTCTGGAGTCCGTCTGACAGTACATGGCATTGGGTATGGGGCGTTACGGGTTTAGGAAATGTGCCTCAGCCTTTCCGGCAAGTCATTTTATCAATTGATCAAGTCAAATTTCTGCAAAAAGGATTTCGATTCCGCTTTGTCAGTTACGGCGCACCATCCGGAGCTTTCGACGAATGGCATCTGGACTATGTCCGACTTGATGCAAATCGTACTGAAAACGACACCTTAATATCCGACCCCTCTTTTACCCGGGCTCACCC
>CALFUW010000005.1 GCA_937929815.1 uncultured Flavobacteriales bacterium
GTCACTGTACAGCTCTTCCTTTGCGACCAATGAACTCATGCACCAGCTGTATGAAGACAAAAATATACATTGGTCAGAAGAACTTGAGGCTGTCCAGATGCTTGTCTATCAAACCTTACAAAACATATGGGAGGATAAAGCCGACATTGTTGCAGATCTTTTCAGGGATGATTCAGATAGGGAAATGGCCGAAAACCTGTATCGGAAAACCATTGAAAACGATACTTTTTTTGAAGAATTGATCGTTGGTAAAATATCTAATTGGGAACCGGACAGAGTAAATATATCTGACATGATTCTGATGAAAATGGCTATATGCGAATTTATGTATTTTGAAGAGATCCCACTAAAGGTGAGCATCAACGAGTACCTCGACTTGTCAAAATTGTACTCAACGCCTAAAAGCCGCATATTCATAAATGGAATCATTGATAAAATTGCTCTGGAACTCAACGAAAAAAATGCCATAATCAAAACCGGAAGAGGATTGTTACAAGAATAATCATAAACAAAAATGCACACTATGAAAGTCCGTCACATTACAATTTTTGGAGTGATGCTTTTGCTCATGACTGCATGCGACAACGCCAGCAGTAAAATAGGCAAATCAGGCACCCTGACTACAGAAGTGGTGACTTCAGATGACCAACCTTTATTCAAATTTGAATCGGAAGAGCACGACTTCGGAATCATAGAAGAGGGCACAGTGGTCACTCATGAATTTGTCTTTACCAACGCTGGAAAAGCGCCACTCGTCATCACCAGCGCACAAGGAAGCTGCGGCTGTACGGTCCCAGAATACCCTCGCGACCCCGTCATGCCTGGCAAAAAGGGTGTAATTAAGGTATCTTTTGACAGCAGCAACCGAGCCGGGCGGCAAGACAAGACCGTAACGCTGACTGCCAACACCATTCCTAATACAAAAATTCTGAAAATCACATCAGAAGTTGTAAGCAAAAAATCATCAAACCAGTAAAATCCATCTTTCAATGACTCAACTGTTTTTAACTGTATTACTGCAAAGTCAACCATCGCCCCTGGGCTCCTTTCTCCCCTTTATATTGCTGATTCTGGTTTTGTACTTTTTCATGATCCGACCCCAGGTAAAAAAGCAAAAGGAGGAATCAAAGTTTGCCGAATCAATTGTAAAGGGAATGCGCGTTGTGACCGCTTCAGGAATTCACGGCAAGGTGCATGAAGTGGGAGATCACTACCTGATCATCGAAAGCGAAAACAGCCGCTTAAAAATAAATAGAAATTCTGTGTCGAAAGAACTCTCCCAGGTTTACAACGATCTGAACGCACCCATTCTTGGAAATAAAAAAGACGAGACCGAAGAGGTGAAAAAAAAGTAATCAACTTCGTCTCTTCCAATAGAAAACCTTGTTCTTCAGAGAACAGGGTTTTTTTATTGGATTACCTAAAACTTGCAAAAACCGCTCTTTTTTTTTAGAATTAATCTTTGCTTACAACTAAAAAACCAATCTTTTTTGAATGAAAACTGCAAGATTTGTCTTATACTTCATAATCGCCTTTATCGCACTTCTTTATGGAGCCTCATGGTTGACACGGTCAGAATATATGGTAGAACGAAATGTGGATATACAAGCTGATTATGCAACTGTATTTCCGATGATTTCAAATCTGAAAGAAATGCGCTCCTGGTCTCCCTGGCACGACCTGGACCCGAAAATGGAAGAAGTGTATGAAGGTGATGATGGAATGCCGGGCTCCATCCACCGATGGAAGGGAAATAAGGAAGTAGGTGAAGGCGAGCAGGAAATTCTCTCCATCAGACCGGATCGAATCGATCTGGAAGTGCGGTTTAAAAAACCTTTCAGAGCGGCCAACCCGACATGGCTTGCCATCGATACCAAAGGCCCGGAATCGACAGTGGTGACATGGGGTATCCGGGTAAAAGTTCCAAGACCATTAAATCTTATGCTCCTGTTTACAGACATTGAAAATGTCATCAGCAACGACTATGAGCAGGGGCTTAAAAAACTAAAAGAATTGGCCGAAATGCGCTTTTCCGAAAAAAATCCATATAAGCACATACAGGTGCAGGATGTAACTTTTGTCTTGCGATATTTTACATATACATACATCCAAACTACTTACAAAAATCTGATTTCCGATGCTGTAAAGGCAGGATTACAGCTTGAAGAACTCATGGCGAAAAGAGGTATTTCACCCTTTGGAAATCTGGTAGCAGTGCTACATGCACATCGAGATAGCATTCTTAGTGCGCATGTTGGCTTTCCTTTTGAAAATAAAGTATCTTTTCCGGGATTTAAAAACGATATATTGCCGGAAGGAGACTATTATTTTATCCCGATACAAACCGAGGAATTTTCATTGGAATCGCTACCTAAAATCATCGAAAACAAACTTGAAATCGACGAGATAAATCAACTTATTTTAATTGATTTTTTAGATTATGCTTCTCTTCGAGATAAAGGGAGTGGACTGATCGGTATTTTTATGCCAAAATAGAGGTTTAAACCATTATCAAGCCACTGCATTTTGGATAACTTTTTCTGCGGGTATGAGAAGTTTTTTTTCACTGAAAATATAGAGCAGTTTTACATACAGCAGTGCCGTGGCAAGCGTATCGCCCGCAGCAGTATGCTCATCTTCCATCGGTATCGAAAAACGCTGGCACAAAGCCTTTAAGGTGTAATCCTTTGAGGATATACCTGTCAGGTCAGTGGTACCGGTGTCGAGCTTCACTGCCATGCGCTGGGTGTCGATGATTCCCTTTGGAAGAAAATCGATGTGATGAACCCGGCATCGGTTTTTTAGGAAAGTGTAATCAAATTTTACATGGTGACCGATGATCCAGCGCGAGTTTAACCTTGAGACTATTTTTCCAAGAGCGTCTATTTCCGGCGTCTCAGCTTCGGAACGCAGAATGCCATGTATGGATGCACTGTGTGGATCGTAACTCGGGGACTGTATTCTGACGTATTCGGAGTCATAAATCAGAAGTTTCCTTTTGACGACGGGAAGCACAGCTGCTTCCAGAATGTAATCTTTGCGGGCATCGAGACCGGTAGTTTCAAGGTCAAATACCATATTTTCCTCAGTATCAATATGTGTGGTGTCAATCTTGACGGAAATTGACTTTAAACCCAATATTCTGTATATCCAAGCCATCATGTTCTCAAAAGTTGGGTCTGAAACCTCGTCTCAATGATAGAATTCAGCTCCTGCAAGGGCATTAGGGCTTTTTTTAAAATCTGACGCTCGAGCGGTGACAGAAAAGACTTTGCAAGCCAGCGGCCACCGCTGCCATTGGCGATCGCATTTTTAATGCGAATTTTTGTTAGCCAATTATAGGCCTTTGCGGCATCCCGCAGCAATTCGGAATAGTGAGGCTCTATTTCGGCAACTGCAAGGTAGCGTGCGGTCGTTTCAGGTGAATTCCAAAATCCATGGTAGATAGCCAGCAATCTCGCTACATCTGCGTATGGTGCCAAAGCTCGTGCTTTTAAATCAAAATAACCTTTATTAGGTCCGGAGTCTTCAACTGCCACAGACTTGAAAAATGTAAAGGCAGTTGGTGCTGACAGGGCATTTGCTGCCAGGTATGTAAGAAACTTCTTGTCTTTGGCTATTTCGTCGGAAATGTGTTGTGCCAGCGCCTTCGCAAGAGTATCACTTCCATAGATTGGTCTGAAATCAAAAAATATGGTCGTATGCATCACA
>CALFUW010000006.1 GCA_937929815.1 uncultured Flavobacteriales bacterium
GACATCTCATTCAGTGCGGGTTTTTTTATTAAATTATTTTCACAACGACATGGAAATTGTAATTGCAGTAACATCCTTACTCGTAGGTGTGGCCGCCGGATGGTTTGCCAGCCACAGCTTCGCTAAAAAACGACTGATCAAAAGAGGTTCGACCATTCTTCGACAGGCCGAACAAGAAGCTGAAGCTCTGAAAAAAGAAAAAATCCTGCAGGCCAAGGAAAAATTTCTTGAGCTTAAGGATCAACATGAAAAAGCTGTTTCGGCGCGTGAAAAGAAAATACAAGATATCGAATTGAAGATCCGCGAAAAAGAATCTCGTATCAATGCTCAGCTGGAAGAAATCAATCGCAAGGAAAAAGAACTTGCAAGAAAACTTGAGATTCTAGACCGACAAACCGAAACCCTGGAACGAAAAAATCAAGAAGTAGAAAAGCTGAGACAATCTCAGATACACCAGTTGCAGGTCATCAGCGGTCTGACAGCCGAAGAAGCAAAAAGCCAGCTCATCGAAAACCTGAAAGACGAAGCTAAGAGCCAGGCAGCGATCTACGTACAGAATACCCTGGAAGAGGCCAAAATGACAGCCGCTCAGGAAGCGCGAAAAGTCATCATCAAAACCATCCAGCGAATTGGTACCGAGACGGCTATAGAAAATGCTGTCACAGCATTTACCATCGACAATGAAGAAGTAAAAGGCCGGATCATCGGGCGGGAGGGACGAAATATCCGTGCACTGGAAGCTGCCACCGGAGTAGAAATTATCGTGGATGATACCCCCGACGCCATTATCCTGTCATGCTTTGACCCGATTCGGAGGGAAATAGCCAGACTTTCTCTGCACCGACTTGTGACCGACGGACGCATCCATCCTGCCCGTATCGAAGAAGTGGTGGCCAAAGTGACAAAACAAATAGAAGATGAAATCGCCGAAACCGGTAAACGCACCATTATTGATCTCGGCATACACGGACTACATCCAGAATTGGTAAAGATCGTTGGGCGCATGAAATATCGATCTTCCTATGGCCAGAATCTTCTTCAGCACTCGCGTGAAGTGGCTAATCTATCTGCCGTGATGGCCTCCGAACTAGGTCTCAATCCCAAAATCGCCAAACGCGCCGGCTTACTTCACGACATTGGGAAAGTCCCCATGGAAGACACCGACCTGCCTCACGCCCTTCTCGGCATGCAGTGGGCAGAAAAATTTGGTGAAAAACCCGATGTATGTAATGCAATAGGGGCACACCACGATGAGATTGAAATGACTTCAATTTATTCGCCTATCATCCAGGTGTGCGATGCAATATCCGGTGCACGGCCAGGGGCTCGCCGTCAGGTCATGGAGAGCTATCTCCAAAGACTCAAAGACCTGGAAAATCTGGCAATGAGCTATGAAGGTGTCACTAAGGCCTATGCCATTCAGGCAGGTCGGGAGCTTCGAATCTTGGTAGAAAGTGATAAAATCAATGATTTGCGCTCTCAGGAGCTTTCATTTGAAATCTCTCAAAGAATCCAAAACGAGATGACCTATCCCGGTCAGGTAAAAGTCACTGTAATTCGGGAAACCAGAGCCATAAATATTGCCAAATAAGGATGAAAAAACTGCGGTATGGACTCCTCCTGATGGTTTCTATCCCAATAGTCAGTTTTGGTCAGCAGCTGGTAATCACATCCGCGGGGAGCTATGAATTTACTTTCGGCATTGACTCAATAGTATATACTCGCAGCTGGCAAAAAGCCGTCTCGATCCCTATCCTCAAGGACCAAAACACATTTTTTGTGCTTCTAAGAGATGATTCCACGCTCATTAAAAAGAAATTGCCAAAATCAGCGGATATTCATCATTATGTCATTGATAGAAGCAATACAGGAAAAATTACCCTCTTCTACAGGGGAATTCTGGCGGGTGTTCCCGATTCAGTCTCAGTTTTAAAAGACAAAACTCGGATCCGCCTGGCTGACTTCTTAAAATCAAAGGAACCCAGGGAAGAACTCCAAATAGCCACCAATGTCCCTGCCGACTTCCCTCCACTGTCTCCAGCCGGTGATACGTCTGAAGTGCCTCCTTTGAAAACGGAGAGACCACTCAATCCTGTATCAAACCCAGAAGATACCTCAGCGGTCCAACATGCTTCTTACCTCGAATCAGATAGCCTTTCTTTTGAACACATTGTCCAAAAGGTCTCCAACACAGAATTTGAGTTTGAAAAAATTATGGCCATTAAGAATTACTTCGAAAAAAACCAAACGACTACACAAGAGCTTAAAATCCTTGCACGACTGCTGACTTACGATCTTACGCGTCTTCAGCTGTTGAAAGAAGCTTATGAATACACTACAGACCGAATCAACTATTCGACATTAGTATCGGTGTTCGACTTTGACCTTTCAAAACAATCATTCCTTCAATATCTGAGCGAATATGAAAAATAACCGATTCTTTATCATCGGCCTTGGACTTCTGGTCATAGGCATTGTATTGGGAGCCTTGGGTGCTCATGCTCTGAAGGATAGACTCGCGTCTCATCAGTTGGAAAGTTTTAAAACAGGTGTTTTTTATCAGCTAATCCACGGTGTACTCTTTATCGCATTTGGATTGTACGAGCGTTTGGACGGAACTATTTCGATGTTTCGCACAGGACTATATATATCCTTTGCGGGAGTATTGCTATTTTCATTTTCAATATATGTACTGAGCACTTCTGCCATAACGGGTCTATCCGCTCAGATACTCGGCCCGGTTACACCCATTGGAGGGATTCTCATGATAATGGGATGGTCCTTACTTGCGGTAAAGACAATATTTTCTAAGAGTATATAGGTAATTCCTGCATTGATACCCCGTAGTAAGAATGTTAGGATACGTATTTTTACGACCTGTACTTTAGAAAAATATAATTTAACCAAAATGAAAAACATGCAGCTCTATGCAGCATTAATGGTCATACTGTGTAGCCACTACAGTTGCATAAACGCTGATAAAAATAAACGAAGCCAAATGAATACTATAGAAGATCCACACTCTTTCGCAGATCTGTCCGGCACCCGACTTACACATCTGGAGTGGGATGCGGTCATCGACTTCGACCATCGGAAAATAAAAGCCCGTGCACAATGGACTCTTGATTATGTAAAAGACACATTGATTTTGGATGAAAATGGTCTTAGAATTCTTTCTATAAAAGATCAGGACGGACACCTGCTGCCTTTTGAAGAGCATGAAGTGGACAGCGTGCG
This sequence comes from uncultured Flavobacteriales bacterium, assembly GCA_937929815.1. Lineage (GTDB taxonomy): Bacteria > Bacteroidota > Bacteroidia > Flavobacteriales > Schleiferiaceae > Thermaurantimonas. The sequence continues at coordinate 3,238 of CALFUW010000006.1, forward strand.
GGGTGGTTGGATCAAAGTGCTGCTGCAGCCCAAAGTTCAAAAAATAGAAATCGAATACGAAACAATGGATCGGCCCGCTGCCTTGCAGTGGCTGGAGGTGTCACAGACAATGGGAAGACGATACCCAATTCTTTTCACACAAAGTCAGGCTATACTCGCAAGATCATGGCTGCCGTGTATGGATTCTCCCTCCATCCGGTTCACTTACAATGCACGGGTAAAAGTACCCCCCGGCAGTCTTGCTCTGATGAGTGCTTCCAATCCTCAACAGAAGTCTCCTGACGGTGTGTACTCATTTAGTATGACTCAGCCCATCCCTTCGTATCTGATGGCATTGGCTGTCGGTGATTTTGAATTCAGAGCCATCAGCGAAAGAACCGGTATCTATGCCGAGCCCGAAATGGTGTATTCAGCGCATTATGAATTTGCTGAAGTGGAACGCATGATTCAGGCTGCTGAAAATTTGTACGGTTCTTACCTCTGGGATCGATATGACTTACTGGTATTACCACCATCATTTCCCTTTGGAGGAATGGAAAACCCCCGACTGACATTTGTCACTCCCACCATCCTTGCCGGTGACAGATCGTTGGTATCATTGGTGGCTCACGAACTTGCACATTCATGGTCCGGGAATCTGGTGACCAATGCCACATGGAATGATTTCTGGCTCAACGAAGGATTTACTGTTTACATCGAACTTCGAATCATGGAGCAGCTTTACGGACGGGAATTTCATGAGATGCTTGCCCAGTTGTCATTCACAAAACTTGAGGAGGCCCTCCGCACGCTGCCTGCTGATCAGACGCTACTCAAAGCAAGGCTCGAGGGCAAAAATCCTGATGACGCTGTGGGGCCAATTGCTTACGATAAAGGCTATTTTTTCCTTCGAACAGTGGAGCGAAAAGTCGGACGAAAAGCCTTTGATGAATTTTTAAAAAACTATTTCGAAACCTTTAAATTTCAAAGCATCACCACCGAGGACTTTCTCAAATTTCTGCGAAAAAATCTTCTAAAAAAAAGGGAATGGGAAGAACTCGAAGTGGATAGGTGGATCTACGAACCAGGTTTGCCGGAAAACGTGTTCCGACCTTCATCTACCCGATTTTCCATGATCGAAGGCATCTGTGCATCTTTTATCACCACCAAGAGACCACCAATTACCAAAAACTGGTCTGCTCATGAGTACATTTATTTTCTACAAAATCTCAGAGGCAGGGTTGACTATAATATGGTGCATCTACTCGACAGCGCTTTTGACTTTACGAAATCTCGAAACTCCGAAATTTTGGCCGTATGGCTACTCTTGTGTATTGAAGCCAAATACACACCTGCATATAAAACCCTAGAAGCGTTTATGACCACTACCGGAAGGCGGAAATTTATAATACCACTCTATCAAGAATTGATCAAACAAAATCAAAAAAATCAGGCAAAAGAAATTTTTCTTAAAGCTCAAAACAATTATCACCCGATTACATATAACAGCGTAGCGGTTTTATTTGATTAAAAACGTACATGTGCATCGGTTTTTAGCCTTTTTCGTATGCTGTTTTGGACAGTTGTGCATTTGCGCTCAGGGATTTGAAAATTCGGATTCCGACGATGCAAAACATGTATTACACGAACTGTTGAATTATTCGGATCAGTTAGCCAGAAAGGTATCAGACTTCGATGCAATTTTTTTAAAATCATCTGAAATTTTTATTGACAATTACCCTGCAAAAATCCCGTTTTTAGGAGGGGTCATTCTGCCAAATATTACGGATACAGGTTTGGTATATTGCAGACTGCTGGAGGGATACCTTTCGGTGAGAAAAAAGATGAGCAGAGAATATATTTACAAAAGTTCTGAATTTGGCAAAGTGCAGAACTACCCCGTCATCTCTGCTTCTAAATACTTCATCAATCCCTATAAAAGTTTTTTTCAAATACCCTTCGAAGAAGCCAACTTTTATTTTTCGCCTTTTCGATGGAGTAACTACCGGAATTATGAATATTTTTTTTCAGGAAAGGACAATAGTTCAGGCAAAACATTCTACAAATTTGAAATCTCCCCAAGAAATATTTACGGAAGTTTTTTCAATGGATTGGTCACCATTGATTCAAGTAAAAGACAAATCGCGCATCTACACATGCGAATCGAAAGCAAAAACAAACTTAATCTGGCGGATAGCCTTACGATCGATATCCAATTTCAACAACACAACAACGATTACATCCCCATACATTTCACCTACACATTTCACTACAGTGTGCAGGAATTCACTGGCCGCCATGTAATTCAATTTCAGATTAATCCAATTGATCAACTGCCGGATGTTTTCAAAGACCGATTTATCGCTATTGAAATTCAGGATACAGCAGATTTTACCCCTGAAAGTCTCACCGTAGAACAGCGCAGATTAAGAGAAGACGACCTTATCTATTATGAAAAAAAACAGTCGGGAAGATTACAGGATTCGCTGTTTCGATATTCCACCCGACATCCAATAAAAACCTTTGGAATTACCGGAATAAAAATACCCATCTACCGGGGAAGGAGCTTGCTGGTTGTACCACCCGTCTGGATGGGTTTTGGATTCAACCCCGTAGAAGCTTTTTATGTGCGGCTTAATGCCCGGATTATCAAAACGGATCCCAGCAATTTTACTTACGGTGTGGAGGTAAGGCCCTCCCAAACAATGGATAAACTAAGGTGGCAGCAGTTTGTGACCTGGAATTTTCTGCACCCTTACAATGGAAAAAGCCAGATCACCATGGGAAATTCCATTTTCCAAATCAATGAAAATGAACCGGTTTTACCAATAATAAACTCTTTTTACTCCCTCTTTTTAAATAAAAATTTTGCAAGCTACTTTCAGAAAGCTTTCTTGAAAGGTGTATTCAGCATCTCAGTCAATGCATTTGATATTCGCATTCTGACCGAATATTCATTGCGTGAACCTTTGAAAAACACATTGACGCGCAGCCCTTTATGGAAGGATGGTGAGTACTTGCCCAACAATCCCGAAAAGCCACCGGTCATCCATACAAACGGATTCGATCCCCACAGAGGATTGACCATTGATATCGATCTGAGCTGGCAGCCGGGCAGAACTTTTCTAAAGAATCAATCTCGTCGCGAACCGCTTAAATCGGAAAGACCTATGTATTTTATAAACTACAGAAAAGGTCTCGATGTCTTAGGATCTGATATCAAATTTGACCAGTTAATTCTCGGTCTTCAACTGAAAAGGCGCATTTCGCGCTTCGGTGTCAGTACCCTTGATGTCCAATATGGTTGGTTTTTTAACAACTACTCCATTCAATTTATTGATTTTAAACATTTTAATGGAATCCAAACACTCTTTCTCCAGCCGACTTCCGACCGATGGAGCGATGTTCGTCAGTTTCATACATTGAGATACTACGACTTCAGTACGGATGATTACTTTATCGAATTGCACTTTATCCACAAGTTTGGCGGCTCTCTCTTCAATAGTTTCAAAGGTTTTAGCCGCCTTAATATTCACACGGTGGCTGGTCTCAACATTCTCTCGACAGAATCAGAAAATATTTTTTTCGAACCTTTTCTCGGTTTTGAAAATATCTTAAAAGTATTCAAAATGAGGGTGGCGTACGGCATTGACAACTGGAACACCGGCAGACTCTCTCTGCTCATCGGCTTTAATTTTAATGTAGGACTTTATCAAAAATACAAAAGAATCTGATCTCGGATCGATTTGTTTAGATAGGGTCTAGCCTCCCGATTTTCCGATCATTTGATCAATAAAATACCTGTACGAACCTTCTCTACCGATAAGATTTGCCTTTTCGATGAGGGTTCTGGCGAGGGTTTCCTCTTCGTGTTGCTCCTGAACATACCACTGCAAAAACTGAACTGCATTGTAGTCTCTCTCCTCTGTGGCCGTATCCACCAGTTTATAGACAGAAGCTGTCACCTTCTTCTCATTGTCATAAAAGGTCTGAAGTACATCAAAGATGGTTTCGATTTTCAATGTCGATGGAGCGGGGTATCCTGCTTTGACCACACTTTCACGCTCAAGGGTATAGTGTATCAGTTTGAGCATGTGGCTGCGCTCTTCATCGCTTTGCTTGAAAAAGAACTTTGCCGATTCGTCAAAACCATTGGAAGCGCACCAAATGGCCAAATGTAGGTATTCGTAGGAAGCAGTATTTTCAATTGCTATTTGTGCATTGAAGAGATTTTGAAGATTTTCAGATAACATATGGATTTAGGTTTTAAAGGTCAGTCAAATAAATATAAGTCACTTCCGTCTGTCAACCGGCTGTTGCTGCGCACACCATTGGGCTCTATGTAGCGTTTTTGGACGGCTTCGTCTGCAGAAGGTGTCCGAATAAATAAGACCCTACCAGAAAAGTGTAAGTCCCTGCCCGCCATGGAGTGATTGAAATCCACCACGATCGAATTAGGCAACACTACTGTGACCACGCCAGTCAAAGGATGGTCGGCTGAGCCAAATTGAAAGTGCACGTAATCGCCAATTTCATAAATCCTGTTAGGGAAGTATTGTGAGTCAGGTAGTTCACTCAGGTTGATTTCTTTAATTAGCTCCGAACGGATTTGTCCGTAGGCTTCATCTGCCGGGAGGGTAAACGAAAAACGATCTCCCTCTCTTAGGCCGCGAAGCTGATTTTCGAAAGC
>CALFUW010000007.1 GCA_937929815.1 uncultured Flavobacteriales bacterium
AAAAAGGATGGCAAATCGCTTGTGCGGTCATTGTAGTGATGTCCGTAATCCAAATAGTTTTTGGACTTTTGAAATTTGGGTCGATGAGTGATTTTTTTCCGCACTCGGCCGTGCATGGAATGCTTGCAGCCATTGGATTAATCATTATCGCAAAGCAGATACCTGTATTGCTGGGAGATGACCCTACCTTGTACAAGGGTAAAAGTCCTGTGGAATTGTTTTTGGACTTGCCCAAATTTGTACTAAATGCACACTGGCATATAGCTGCAATCGGATTTATTGGGCTTAGTATACTTTTCGCGGCACCTTTTGTAAAAATAAAATGGCTCAGAAGCATACCGGCACCGATGTTGGTTCTTCTGGTTTCGGTTCCCCTGACAGTAGTATGGCATTTTAAGGAAACAGAGCCCGACTACTCATTGGTAACGATTGGGGATTTTTGGGGAAATCTTTCGGTTCATGTTGACTTCTCTGCTGTCGGGACATTGTTGTTTTGGAAATATGTGCTCATGTTTCTTTTTGTAAGCACCGTAGAATCCTTGCTCACTGTCAAAGCCGTCGATTCGCTGGATCCCTTGAAAAGACAATCGGATTACAACGGGGATTTGATCGGGCAAGGTTCTGCCAATTTTCTTTCCGGCCTTTTTGGTGGTCTGCCTGTGATTTCTGAAGTGGTAAGAAGTACTTCAAACATCGGCTTTGGAGCTGTATCAAAATGGTCTAATTTTTTTCATGGCATGTTTCTTCTTCTGGCTATGGCATTTTTTATTCCGGTCATAGAGCTGATCCCCAATTCTGCTTTGGCGGCTATGCTTATATATGCAGGATACAGACTCTCTGCACCGAAAGAGTTTGTCCACATCTATAAGATCGGCAAAGAACAGTTGACGATTTTTATTGTCACGATAGCTATCACGATTTATGAGGATTTACTTTTGGGAGTATTGGCGGGAATAGTAGTTAAACTTCTGTTTCACATCTCCAATGGTGCGTCGGTTCGAAGCCTGTTTACAATCCGATCTTCAATGCATCTTGAAGACGAAAAGTGCATTGTATCGTTCGAAGGATCTGCTGTCTTTTCAAACCTAATCGCATATAAAAAAGTACTTTCAGACCTGCCTAAAAATTGTCATTTGATACTCAACTTTGAAAAAGTAAGAATAATTGACCACTCATTTATGCTTTTTATTCATCGATTTGCAACGGAAGAACGACTACATCGAAGTGTCACCCTCGCCGGTATGGATGCTCATGTCACACTTTCAGACCATCCGCTGGCTACAAGGGTGTTAAAATCAAAAATTGAATCATGAACAGAGTAAGGCGATCAAAATTTCGTGACCTTCCCCACCCCTTTTTTCAAATTAAAAGAGCTAAAATCAGGTATGAAAGACACGGTACTTGTAATAGAAGTTAAACCCAACTCAGCTCAAAATAAAATAGTAAGAATACAAGACGGGAGCTACAAAGTATACTTGAAAGCTCCGGCAATGGAAGGACGTGCAAATCATGCCCTTATAAAATATTTATCCGACATATTACAGTGTTCCTCATCGAAAATACAATTGGTAAAAGGCTCGAAAATACGCATTAAAAAAATAAAAATCGAGGAAGAGAGTGAAACTGTAATCCGGCTGCTTAACAATGCAATCCGATAAGAAGCCTTCCGTCTATGAATATTTATTTTACCATCGAATGAACAAAAATTAAATATTTCATTCATGATTTGGTAATGTAAATTTAATAGTCGTGCTTCGTTATCAGATTTTAAGAAAAATAGATTTGACTGCTCATATTGTCAATCGAGTTTTTTTCCAATAATTCTCATATTTACCTCATAGATGGTGACCCTTCGCTCAACGGATACAGGGTAAGAGATAAATGGGATAAAAAATAAAAATAATGGCTAAATACAATACAAAATACTCCTCTTTTAAAGAAGTAGCATGTTACTGAAATCGATTCCTCGCTCCTGCAGGATCACTGCGACTGTATCCATGATTCTGACCTCAGGGATATGCTTCGGACAGGCGTTTCCGGAATGGAATGCCCGGCTACCTTTAAATGACAGCGGATTTGTGGACATACTACAGTACTTTCAGATATGGAACACCATTACCCTTAAAACTCCACTCACGACTTCTACACCACGGATTGATACTCACCTTCGTAGAGCTCGTTTTGGCCTCGGAGGCCAAATCAATAGCAGAGCGCAGTTTTATGTCGGATTTACCTATGACGGAATCGGGAAAGACAGCCTGAGTCCTTCGGCGGGTATTCCTAATCCTAACGACAATCAGACGTTTTCTATCAGAGACGCCTTCTTCACCTACAGGTTGTCATCTATGCTGAATTTTACCATAGGATACTTCCGGCCAAGGGCTGTGAAAGAATCTATTTACACTTCAGCTTTTAATATTTCGCAGGAAAAGGGTCAGCCTAACTTCCAGCCACGAATCCACATGGTGGGCAGGGCCATCGGGAGAGAAACCGGTTTTAACCTTGGCGGATTTAAAAGAGGACGGAAGCACAGTATTCTCTATGATGTAGGATTCTTTGATACCAATCACCCGCTGATCGTGGGGGACAACCGTATATGGTCTCCTCTCTTGACAGCCCGACTAGTATGGATGATCGGCGATCCGGAGTTGGAAATTTATCAGTTGGTCTATCACCAGTCAGGATACGGTAAGCGCAAAGGACTCAGTCTGGGCACCAATATCTCGTATCAGCAAAAAACTAGTCTTTTTACCAACAATACCATCTACGGTGCGGATGCACAGCTCAACTATGGACCTCTTGATATTTTGGCTGAATATGTGTGGCTCTATCGCAATCCATCGAACCCCGAGGCTCCGGCTGCTACTTTAGATCATTCCTATGTGATCAAAACTGCGTGGAATTTTGAAATCAAACATCAACAGATTTTACAATTTACTCTGATGCAGACCGGTACCAATCCGGATAAGAAGTTCATATCCCAGGCTATTAATCCTTTTACATTGGCATCTTTTTACAATGAATGGGCATTAGGCTTAAATTGGTTGATCATAAGAAATCGGCTCAAATTGGGGTTACACTTCGTAGAAGGCAGAAGATACTACCCGAATATTCCTGATGGAATGCCTACAGGAGTCTTCCGCTACATCAATCCTTCCATCCAATGGATGAACTAAGAAAATTTCCCCGTTGGCAACAGAACTCCTTCTGATGGAAAATAAACTGTTCCGTGGCAAGACCCAATAAGGGTTTTCAAGAGGTGCAAATACAATAATTCTCAGAACGGTTTCAATACGCTTGCTTCTCATTCAAATATAACACACAAGAGATAGAAATCTCCTGAAAAATTTGTATTATTGTGAAGTATATCCAAAGTACAACAATTAATTGCCTTACTTCAGAAAAAAAACAGTGATGAAAAAGGAGACGAAATTTGTCTTTTTTACAGGAAAGGGTGGAGTGGGAAAGACTTCTCTATCATGCGCGCACGCTATCAAAGAGGCAAAGTCAGGAAGAAGTGTGCTGATCGTCAGTACCGATCCGGCCTCCAATCTCTCCGATGTACTGGAAAGCCCTGTGAGCAATCAGGAGCAGCCCGTCAGCGGAGTCTCCAATCTCTACGCCATCAATATTGACCCTGAGCAATCAGCCCACCAATACAGAACGCGCGTAATAGACTCATTAAAAAGTGTTTTAACCAAAGAAGATATTATAAAAATCAATGAACAACTATCTGGTGCCTGTACGACGGAAATTGCCTCTTTCGACGAATTCTCCAGATTTGTATCCGGCGAACACAATGGTACTGTTTACGATGTAATTGTCTTTGATACAGCTCCTACAGGTCATACACTACGACTGCTGGAGTTGCCGTCTGCATGGGCTACCTTTTCTCGGGACAATCCGCAAGGAGCATCATGTCTCGGCCCAGCAGAAGCACTGGAAATGAGTCAGGTACGCTACAAAACAGTGGTTGAAAATCTTAAAAACCGGGAAAGAACTACTTTTTACATTGTCTGCAGAGCTGATGAATCATCATTACAGGAAGCATCCCGAACCAGCAGAGAACTGATGGATCTGGGTCTTACAAATCAGGAACTACTCATCAACGGCATTTTTACTGCCATTGACCAGGAAGATCCTTTGGCAGTAATGATTGAAAAACAGATGGAAAAACGCCTCCAACACATTCCTGAAAATCTAAAAACACTCCCGACAAGGCTTTTCCCATTGCTTCCTTACAATGTGCTCGGCATCGAAAAGCTCAACTCCCTGTTAGAAGAGAAGATGCGGGAAAGCGTAGTAAAAAAAATGCTGCATAGCATCGGTACGGTCATACATACCTCAGCATCCACCCGCCCGGTCTTACCAGAACTGAATCGGCTGGTGGAAGACCTTACCGAAAAAAGTAACCATGGCCTGATCATGACCATGGGAAAAGGCGGTGTCGGAAAAACCATTACAGCAGCAGCCATCGCGGTAATGATAGCTCAGAAAGGGTATGACGTCCATCTTACCACCACAGATCCTGCAGCCCACGTTCAAAAATATCTGAATGAACTTGATTTGTTGCCTCACTGCCTAACTGTAGATCGTATAGATCCCAAATCAGAAACCCAGCGATACAAAGAAAAAATCATTGCTCAAAAGGGAAAAAATCTGAATGATCAAGAAAGAAAATTGTTGATGGAAGATCTGGCATCGCCTTGTACTGAGGAAGTTGCAGTATTTCATGCGTTTTCGAGAACCATTCAGCAGGCCAGGCGCAAGTTTGTAGTCATCGATACAGCTCCTACAGGCCACACGCTGCTGTTGCTGGACACCGCTGGTGCATACCACAAAGAGGTCATGCGCAATACAGAACTGGATCCCAATAAGATCAAGACTCCATACATGATGCTACAAGACCAGTTACTATCTAAAATACTTATTGTAACTCTGCCGGAAACCACACCCATGCGCGAGGCTTCTGCACTTCAAAGCGACTTGATCCGTGCGGGGATCACACCTTATTCGTGGGTGATTAATCAATGTTTTTCAATGAGGAAAGCCATTAAAGATCCGATACTTTTGTACAGGGCTGCTGCTGAATCGGACATTATCCGCGAGATACAAAATACTCTTTCAAAGACCACCTACGGCATACCATTCTTCCCGGAAGAGCATGTACTGGCTGCACTGTTTGAACATTTAAACATGATACCAGATTATGCTCACACCGATACCGAAAATCAAGGCGGTTGAAATCAATCCGGACATAAAATGAACAATCTTCATACATGATGAAATATTTTGAAAGAAATACATGTCTCTTAAATCGTAAAATTTCAAAATTTCCATACAATCATCTTCTGATGAAGCATCGCAACTCATCGGCTCCTGGTCAGTATTGCACAAACATCGCCAAAAAAATATCCTGTCTGCAAACCCACTCTCAAGTCGATTTCATAAACAAGTATCACCCACTACCATATTGATGAAGACGGAGAATAATTTGATAAACTTCTTTTCTGCTAAACCAAACTTTTCCAAATAAACCAATAATGTTTATTAAAATGTACCCCACATTAAAACGTTTTATTACCGAGCTGAAAACAGCGCATATTACCCCCGATCGACTGAATATCCTCGACGGTCTGGTTGACTATATCCGATCAAAGAGCCAAAAGGGGGAGGAGATTCTTCTCAGCTTTATCTGTACTCACAACTCAAGAAGGAGTCACCTAAGTCAAATCTGGGCTCAGACAATGGTCGATCATTTCGGTATATCCCGTGTTCATTGCTACTCCGGCGGAACAGAAGCAACTGCTATCTACCCTGCAGTACCCGAGACTTTGATAGAACAAGGTCTCAACGTTATAAAACTTTCGGAAGGAGACAATCCAATTTACGCTATTAAGCATTCAGACAATGCTCATCCCATTGTAGCATTTTCAAAGACCTATGACCATCCCTATAACCCAAAAAGCCAGTTTGCAGCGATCATGACCTGCGCAGAAGCAGACAGTGGTTGTCCATTTGTACCTGGTGCAGAAGTTCGGTTTTCCATTCCGTTTAGTGACCCGAAAGAGTTTGATAATAGTCCGCTTAAAAAAGAAAAATACAGAGAGAGAAGTCTTCAGATCGCTACGGAATTATATTACGTATTTTCAAAATGTACATAATTAATTCCTTGGTGTTTAATCCTTGTAAGAAGCATATTCTTTGAAAGTTGTTATGACTGACATGAGGCCCTTCGGCAGCAACACTTCTTTTGTGGGATTTGATGTGCTGTGATGCAATTTCACCTAGACTTCTCAAATGGGGGCAATGGTTTGATCCGAAGGTCGGTTGCTTTGAATAAAAGCACTGTAATATCCCGCTTCCTGGCAAACACTTTTTTGGGAAATAATTTTAATTATCGGAGTAAAAGAGCGTACAGACTATGTAGATTTGTTAACTATCATTTTAAGGTTGGACACGATCCGCTACACGAATGCAGCAGATTGGATTTATGTCTTATTTTAAGTAGTTTATAGCGCTTCCATTAGCCGTGGGGCTCTTCGGTATCAACTTCAGGTATATTTATAAGCCGGACATCAATATTATTTATAGGTGCAAGGTGCTTTTTGAAGGTAGAAATTATTTCAAGAACATCGTAATCGATATAAGCAGACTTTGATCCATCTATGATCAAGATGGAGTTTTCAGGAGTTTCGTTCAGTATTCGCATTAATGATGCCTTATTTAAAAATGACACCTCCTGGGATAGGATGATTCTACGGATGTTTTTCTTGTCTTTGGATTCTTCCTGCGTAAGGTAATAGGACGTTAGATAATTTTTTCGAAGTATAAGAAACAGACTCACGATAAGGCCTGCTGCAATGCCTTTGAGCAAATCTGAAAGCAAGATGGCTACGATCGTGGTGATATATGGCAGAAACTGTTCCCAGCCAAGTCTCCAGATTTTAAGATGCACCTGGTAAGATGCAAGCTTGTATCCCACGAGCATCAAAATAGCAGCTAGACTTGAATTGGGGATATAATTGAGCAGATGTGGAATAAACAGCACACACAGCAGAAGTAAAATGCCGTGCACTACCGTTGCCCATTTTGATACAGCTCCGGCATTAATATTGGCAGCACTTCGCACAATGACCTGGGTGATCGGCAGACCACCGACAAGTCCGGAAAAAATATTACCAATACCTTGTGCGACAAGTTCACGGTTGGCAGGGGTAACTCGTCTTGCCGGATCGAGTTTGTCAGTAGCTTCAGCACACAACAGCGTTTCAAGACTTGCAACGGCCGCAATTGTCAATGCCCACAAATAGACCGCAGGCCGGTTCCACACAGAAAAGTCGGGTTTACTGATCAAAGTACCCAAGTCGTAGACTGAAGTCTCGGGCAATTGGACTCGCTGTGAAGAAGAAAGGATAAACTGATCGTCAATCCGCGGAAGAACATATCCCAACACAGAGGCACATACCACAATCCAAAACGCCGGAGGCAGATAGGAGAACAAGGAAATAGCCCTTACGCGCTTGAGCTCCGTGATGACAAGCAGCACTATGGAGATGACAAAGATCACCACAGCCCCCCCGGCACGCAAGTGACTAAATGCCGCTGCAATTTCATTAAAGGTATCGCGGCCATCATGCTGGTTAAAGTACTCATCCCCCATGTAATCTGCATCATATCCCAATGCATGCGGGATCTGCTTGAGAATGAGTATTATCCCAATGGCCGAAAGCATCCCTTTGATTACCGAGGAGGGATAGTAGTATGCGATGACCCCCGCTCTCAGTATCCCCAAAAGAATCTGAATGATACCAGCCGCTACCAGTGCCAGTAAAAACGCTGAAAAACTTCCTAACTCCTGAATACCGTGTATGACCACGACAGTTAGTCCGGCGGCCGGACCGCTGACACCCACAGCCGAACCACTGATAAGACCTACAACAATTCCCCCGATGATACCAGCTATGATGCCAGACAGAGGGCTCACTTTACAGGCGAGAGCGATTCCCAAACATAATGGGAGTGCAACCAGAAGTACTACGATACCCGCCGGAACATCAGACTTCAAATGATCTGTAAAAGTGAGCTTTCGCGACATTTAAATAATCTCTTCTTGCTAAAACTGCATAATTACATACTTACCCTTGCCAATTTTATGATTATTGCATAGTGAAGAAATATTTCTAGTAATGAGACAAAATCGTAAAAGTTTTTAGTGAAATACTAATTAGAATTGATCAAGGTGCGATATTGATTAAGGAATAAATAGTATCCCGATTTTTTTTCATAAAAAATTTTTGTAAAACGTTAAATTAATTTTCCTGAGGCCACACTGTTCGTTATCATCTGTTTTCCTTTGTCAGTTTATAAAGTTTAAAAAGGAACATTTTATAACGAAACTTTTTGAATCCTCAAAAAAAAAGCCGACTTTTACAGTCGGCTTTTTATCAGCAATTATATCTTTTGAAATTTTTTTCGTATGGTTTCTTTACCATCCGAGAGTTCAAAGAGGTATAGACCCGAAGGCAAAGAGGATACATCGATAGTAAGCATTTGATCAGAAGGAGTAAATCCTCTGAGGACAGGCTGACCACTTATGGTGATAATTTTCCATGAAAAAGACTGGTTATGAGATAATTCAGAATAATCCACAACAAGCTGGTCGCGGGTTGGATTTGGATA
>CALFUW010000008.1 GCA_937929815.1 uncultured Flavobacteriales bacterium
TGCGCGGAAAACATTTGAAAATAGAGACAGCCAATACTTTTCCTCACAGTTCAGGTATCGCATCATCCGCCAGCGGTATGGCTGCTTTGGCATGCTGCGTCGAAGACATTCACACTAGATACATGGACCCACAGAAATTTCGAAAGCTGAAGGCGTCTTATGCAGCACGACTTGGCTCTGGAAGCGCCTGCAGAAGCATTTACGGTGGATTTGTCCAGTGGGGAAAATCCGATGATGGTGAAGGTTCAGACGATTATGCCATTCCGGTCGAAGCCGTACATGAGCAATTTGACACAGTATTTGATTACATCTTAATCCTTGATTCCGGTAAAAAGATGGTGTCTAGCACCGAAGGTCATTCCCTTATGAATGGACATCCATATGCTAAACAGCGATTTGACCAGGGAAGACACAATACAATTGCATTGAAGGAAATTTTAAGATCAGGTGATTGGAGGGCTTTTGTATCCCTTATGGAGTCGGAAGCACTTACCCTTCATGCCATGATGATGACCTCCAATCCTCCCTTCATCCTTATGAAACCTAAGACACTCGAAGTGATTTCACACATCTGGCAGTTCAGAGCTGACACCGGACAAAACGTGGGATTCACCCTTGATGCCGGAGCCAATCTCCATCTTGTGTTTGACAAATCTGCGCTGACTGCGGTAGAAAACCAATTGTTACCTGAAATACAATACCTTTGCGAACAAAATTCTGTACTTAAAGATTTTATCGGCAAAGGACCCTACAAACACACTAACCCACATCCGTGATGAGCACGTCGCCTCTGTATTATGCAAAAATTCTTCTCTTCGGTGAATATGGAATTATTAATAATTCCAATGCGCTCTCCATTCCTTTTGACAATTTCAACGGGAGTTTTGGTTTTATGACTCCTGGATTTGAAACACCGGAGCAGATAGAATCGAATCGCCATATTGCGGAATATCTGAAGTATTTAAAGTCATTAGAGGTCAACAGTGAGTTTTTTACACGGTTTGATTTTGAGCGACTCGAGAGCGACATAAAGAAGGGTTTGTTTTTTGATTCGTCCATACCCCAAGGTTTTGGAGTCGGTAGTTCGGGAGCGTTGGTTGCTGCTATATACGATAACTACTCTATTAATAAAATAGATCCTGAAACCACCCTCAGCCAGGAAAACCTTCCATTGCTCAAGAAACAACTTTCCGTGATGGAAAGCTACTTTCATGGCAAAAGCAGTGGCATGGATCCATTGATTTGCTATCTGAAAATTCCGGTTTTGTTGAGTTCCAGCAACAGTCTGAATCCTATACGGCTTCCAGAATCCTCAGGCACGGGTAATGCGGCCATATTCCTAATCAACAGCGGAATCCCTGGCAAAACCCAATCTATGGTTTCCATTTTTATGGAAAAGATGAAAAATGAAGGCTTCAGGAAACTACTCAAAGACCAATTTATCAAGTACAACGATGCCTGCATCGAGGCATTTCTAAACGGGGATGTCAAAGTATTTTTCAAAAACCTCAAAAAGTTATCCGGTTGGGTTTTAACCCATTTTAACCCCATGATCCCCGAAAACCTCATCGATCTCTGGAAAAAAGGGCTTTCTACCAACGAATATTATCTAAAGTTGTGCGGCAGTGGTGGTGGCGGGTTCGTCCTAGGATTTGCTCCCGATTACGAAAAGGCATACAAAACCCTGGCACCACATAAACCTGAAATTATTTTTAGACTGTAATGCAACCTTTGGATTCCAAAAAAACAAATTCGTTAAGGAATCCATATGTTCTTAAGATCCTTGCTTTGCTGAGCCATGTGCGTTGGCAGAATATTTTCATTCTTGCTTTATCACAATACCTGGCCGTCTTTTTTGTCTTAAATGATCCGGACTCCTGGAGAGAAGTCATCCGGGACTGGGTGATGCATATTATCATCATATGCGGAATTTTGACAGTGTCAGGGGGGTACCTTATCAATAATTTTTATGATCGGGAAAAGGACCTGATAAACCGACCAAACCGCACGCTTTTCGAAGCATATGTCAATAATGATTTGCTAGTTCGATTGTACATCCTTTTAAATTTTATAGCATTGGGATTGTCTTTAGTAGTATCACTCAGGGCTTTTCTGTATTATTTTGTTTTTGTGGTATTGCTCTGGTTTTATTCTCATAAAGCAAAAAAAAAATCAATCGCGGGAAATCTTATGGCCAGTTCCTTAGCAGTATATCCCTTTTTTTCTGTTTTTATATATTACAATCTCCACAACGGATTTGTACTCTTGTATACACTTCTTATTTGGAGCCTGCTGTATGTGCGCGAATTGGTCAAAGACCTTGAGTCGCATCGTGGTGACCTGATTGCCGGGTACCGGACATTACCAGTGTTGCTTGGTAAACTCAATGCTTTCGTGTTTTTGAGATGGATTATGGTGGCAGATGCCATTGTCTTCTTTGCTTTTGCTATTATGCTCTACGGCAAATTACAAAGCGTATTTATCTATAGCATTGCAGTAAGTATGGTGCTTTTTGGGATGTATGCATTGAGCTTCAGGTCGAAAGTCAGTACTTATATTACATTTTGTCACCATGTATTTAAAGTTTTAATAGTTGCTGGAATTCTGTTTTTAGCTATAGAATCGGATTGGCAATTGGTGGATTAAAACTTAACATTCAAGAAACTATACCGAAAATAAATTCGCCCCAAAGAAATTTTGTTTTATGCCGAACGGCAAGTCTAATAAGTCCAGCCAGAGTGGGTCGAAGAAGGCTGATGTAAAATTTAATCTGTTTGATCTGGATTTCAGTTCAATATTAATAGGACGACGCTATAGAATTTTACGACTTTTTCTCTGGAAAGAAAGATCGTTTTTACAATCAATTATCATCTTTTTTATCATTACAGGGATTTTTTACCCTTACCCAAAGATAGCCATGTGGTTAGGTTTTGCCTTTGCGGGCTATAGCGCAATAGCCAACGACTCGATTCAAACCATCGGAACATTTTTGTCATCCAACTCGGATAAAAAGTGGTGGGTTCTATGGCTGTTTATCGGCGGAATTTTTCTGGGCACTATGACATTTGGTTGGATTGTCAATGGTGGAGATGTCTCTTTTCAACGTTTGCAGTCCAAAGGATTCGATAAAGCCCCCGAGTCCTTCACTTTTCTTCAATTAGCCGCACCATTAGTCCTTTTAATCCTTACAAGACTTAGAATGCCGGTATCCACGACCTTTCTGCTATTAAGCACTTTTTCCGCATCAAGTGCGGGCATTTTAGGAGTGATGCAGAAGAGCCTCTCAGGATATATCATAGCCTTTGTGGTTTCACTTAGTGTTTGGTTTGCTTTTGCAGCTCCTATAAATAATCTTAATAAAGGGAAGCCGAAGTTGATTTGGACTGCAATTCAATGGATAACATCAGGTACTCTGTGGTCTGTCTGGTTGATGCAGGATGCTGCAAATATTGCTGTATTTCTTCCAAGGAGTTTGTCACTTTATGAGTTTATTGCATTTGTAAGTTATATTTTCTTTGGAATAGGATTGTTGTTGTATTACAGAGGCGGTCGAATTCAGAAAATTATTAATGAAAAATCAGCCGTTAAGGACGTAAGAGGCGCTACTGTCATTGACTTTATTTATGCGCTGATCTTATTGTTTTTTCAGAATTTAAGTAATATACCCATGAGTACTACATGGGTATTTCTAGGATTGCTTGCAGGCAGAGAGATCTCTATGAATATTTCGCCTAAGTACACCTCGATCAGGCAGAAAAAACTTCCTTTTGTTCTTAAATTGATTGGACGAGATGTCTTTTTTGCGCTCATTGGTTTGGTGATCTCTGTGGCGATGGCTGTGGCCGTAAACAAATCAATTCAGGATGAAATTGTGAGTATCTTTAGGTAACCAAGGTGTTAATAAAGATATAAAAAATTAAATATTTCTATCCGCAATAAAGTAAAAGGTGGTGCTTTAAGAGCCGTAAAACAACAAGTAGGCGACTGGTAGAAAACCATGGAATAAAAAAAGGGTAAGCATCTATTTGTCAGCAAAAAAAATTATGTACATTTGCAGCCCCAAATATTAAGGGTATATTTTATTGTAAAACAAGAAATTTATTTTTTGCAACCATATGCCAACCATCCAACAACTGGTTAGAAAAGGAAGAACCAAGATTAAAAAGAAGAGCAAGTCGATTGCACTGACGGCTTGTCCACAGAGAAGAGGGGTATGTACACGTGTGTATACCACTACCCCAAAGAAACCAAACTCTGCAATGAGGAAGGTTGCCCGCGTGAGGCTCACCAATGGAAATGAAGTGAATGCATATATCCCTGGTGAAGGCCATAATCTTCAGGAACACTCCATCGTGCTGGTAAGAGGTGGCCGGGTAAAAGATTTGCCTGGTGTGAGATATCATATAGTGCGTGGTGCGTTAGATACTGCTGGGGTAGAAGGCCGCAGGCAAAGAAGAAGTAAATATGGAGCTAAACGTCCTAAAAAAGGCGCTGCAGCCGCTCCGGCAACTAAAGGAAAAGGTAAAAAATAAATATAGCATACAAGAATGAGAAAAGGTAGAGCTAAAAAAAGAATTTTACTTCCTGATCCAATTTATGGAGACCAATTAGTCACAAGATTTGTAAATAATCTAATGCACCAGGGTAAAAAAGAAAAAGCATTCAAAATTTTTTATGAAGCCATCGATATAGTTCAGCGCAAATCTGAAAAACCCAATGGGATTGAAGTGTGGAAGCAGGCGTTGACCAATGTTATGCCGCACGTAGAGGTCAGAAGCAGAAGAGTGGGTGGTGCAAACTTTCAGATTCCAGTTCCAATTCGTCCCGATAGAAAAGTCTCTTTGGCAATTAAGTGGCTAATCCTCTATTCCAGGAAGAGAAATGAGAAAACAATGGCGATGAGGCTTGCTAACGAAATACTTGCAGCGGCAAAAGAAGAAGGCGCAGCTGTAAAGAAGAGAGTAGATACACACAAAATGGCCGAGGCCAACAAAGCGTTTGCTCATTTTAAAGTTTAATATATGACAAGAGACTTAAATTATACTCGCAATATTGGCATTGCTGCCCACATTGATGCAGGTAAGACTACGACCACAGAGCGCATTCTGTACTACACTGGCAAAACCCACAAAATCGGTGAGGTACACGATGGAGCTGCTACAATGGACTGGATGGCCCAGGAGCAGGAGAGAGGTATTACCATCACGTCTGCTGCTACTACCTGTCGTTGGAATTTTCCTACTGAACAAGGAAAAAATATCCCCGAATCTAAAGAATATCACTTTAACATAATTGATACTCCTGGACACGTTGATTTCACCGTTGAGGTCAACCGCTCCCTCAGGGTGTTAGATGGTCTTGTATTCTTGTTTTCGGCTGTAGATGGCGTCGAGCCGCAATCTGAGACAAACTGGCGTCTGGCCGACAATTACAAAGTTCCAAGAATGGGATTTGTAAACAAAATGGATCGTCAGGGTGCGGATTTTCTGGCAGTATGTCGGCAAGTGCGTGAAATGCTTAAATCGAAGGCCGTGCCAATCGTACTTCCTATTGGGGCGGAAGAGACCTTCAAAGGAATTGTGGACTTAGTAAAGATGCGTGCGATTGTATGGCATGAAAACACTCAGGGAGCAACTTTTGACGTCGTTCCTATTCCTGATGATATGAAGGATGAGGTCGAGCAATATCGAGCTGAACTCATCGAAGCTGTAGCCGAAGTTGACGACCGGATCATGGAAAAGTTTTTTGAAGATCCTGATTCGATCACCGAAGATGAAATCAATGCAGCTTTGCGTAAGGCTACTATAGAAATGCGTATCGTTCCCATGCTGTGTGGAAGCGCATTTAAAAACAAAGGCGTTCAGTTTCTTCTGGATGCTGTTTGCCAGTATCTGCCATCTCCCCTTGACAAGGAGGCTATAAAGGGCACAGATCCTAACACCGGATTAGAAATAAGCAGAAAGCCCCTTCCGACTGAACCTTTTGCGGCACTTGCATTTAAAATTGCTACCGACCCTTATGTAGGGCGCCTCGCATTTTTCAGGGTGTATTCCGGAAAATTAGATTCAGGCTCCTATGTGCTCAATACCCGTACTGGAAACAAAGAGAGAATTTCTCGTGTGTACCAAATGCATGCAAATAAGCAAAACCCCATCGATTTTATTGAAGCGGGTGATATTGGAGCCGGGGTCGGATTTAAAGATATCAAGACAGGAGATACCCTTTGCGACGAAAAACACCCAATTGTTCTAGAGAGTATGGTGTTTCCTGAGCCGGTAATCGGTATCGCCGTAGAGCCAAAAACAAAAGCCGATGTGGATAAGCTTGGCATGTCATTGGCCAAACTTGCGGAAGAAGATCCCACTTTCCAAGTTAAAACCGATGAAGCAAGCGGGCAGACCATCATCAGTGGTATGGGCGAATTGCACCTTGAAATTATTGTCGATCGCTTAAAACGAGAATTTAAAGTAGAGGTAAATGTAGGACAGCCCCAGGTTGAATATAAAGAGGCTCTTACATCTACCGTAGAACACCGCGAGTTGTATAAGAAGCAAACAGGTGGTAGAGGTAAATTCGCTGATATAGTTTTCCGAATTTCTCCTGCAGACGAGGGTAAAGCGGGCCTCGAGTTTGTAAACGAAGTTAAAGGCGGTAACGTTCCAAAAGAATACATTCCCTCGGTTGAAAAGGGTTTTAAAGAGGCTATGAAAAACGGGCCTCTGGCAGGCTATGAAATTGAATCTATGAAAGTAACCCTTCTCGATGGATCCTACCACGCTGTTGACTCTGATTCACTTTCTTTTGAATTAGCAGCCAAACTTGGCTTTAAAGAAGCAGCCAAAAAAGCTAGCCCGGTGATTCTTGAGCCGATTATGAAATTAGAAGTGGTGACTCCCGAAGAAAATATGGGAGATATCGTAGGTGACCTTAACCGTCGCAGAGGTCAGGTTGTTTCGATGGACGATAGAGCAGGCTCTAAAGTTATCAAGGCACTCGTGCCTCTTTCGGAGATGTTTGGATATGTGACTACACTTCGGACACTTTCGTCCGGTCGCGCTACATCATCTATGGAGTTTAGCCATTATGCTGAAACTCCAAAAAATATTGCTGATGAAGTAATAGCTAAAGTAAAAGGACAGACTGTATAATTTTAACTCTGATATGAGCCAAAGAATTCGTATTAAACTTAAAAGTTACGATCACAACCTTGTTGATAAATCAGCAGAGAAGATCGTTAAAACCGTGAAGAGTACAGGTGCCGTTGTAAATGGACCCATACCATTGCCTACAGACAAGCGCATATATACTGTGCTCCGCTCACCTCACGTAAATAAAAAGAGTAGAGAGCAATTTGAATTAAGTTCGTTTAAAAGACTTCTTGACATCTATAGCTCATCGGCGAAAACCATTGATGCGCTCATGAAGCTTGAGCTTCCAAGCGGTGTTGAAGTTGAAATTAAAGTATAATTATCCCTTACGTATTATGCCCGGAATAATTGGACGTAAAATTGGAATGACCAGCATATTTGGTGCAGACGGAAAAATAATTCCCTGTACTGTGGTAGAAGCAGGTCCATGTGTCGTCACACAAATTAAAACAAAGGACGTTGATGGTTATGAGGCTGTTCAGCTTGCATTTGGCGAGAAGAAGCTCAAAAGTACCAATCAACCTCTCCAGGGACATTTTGAAAAGGCAAAAACATCACCAAAACAAAAGCTTGCAGAATTTGAAATGAATGGAAACGCATTTGAGCTCGGGCAAGTGGTAAATGTTGAAATTTTTAAAGAAGGTGATGTAGTAGATGTAGCCGGTATATCTAAAGGTAAAGGTTTCCAAGGTGTGGTAAAGCGCCACGGCTTTGGCGGTGTAGGTGAAACAACACATGGCCAACACAACAGAGCTCGCCATCCAGGATCGATCGGTCCTGGCTCCTACCCGGGACGCGTTATGAAAGGTTTGCGCATGGCTGGGAGAACTGGAGGAAAGCGAGTAACCGTCCAAAACTTGAAAGTTGTAAAAGTCGATTCCGACAATAACCTTTTATTGATCAAAGGCGCTGTACCAGGACACAAGAATTCATTCTTAATTATTGAGAAGTAATGGAATTATCAGTATTAACCATTGAAGGTAAAGATACAGGTCGCAAAGTGACTTTAGATGAAAGCGTATTTGGTATACAGCCAAATACCCAGTCTTTGTATCTCGACGTTAAAAGATTTCTTGCTCATCAACGTCAAGGAACTCACAAAACTAAGGAACGGGCAGAAATAGCACGTACCACTAAGAAGCACCATCGCCAGAAAGGTACAGGAGGTGCACGTCACGGGTCTTTAAAGAGCCCATTGCATAGAGGTGGTGGTACCGTCTTCGGACCACGACCACACGATTACAACGTTCGTCTTAACATAAAGACCATTCGTTTGGCAAGACGTTCAGCCCTGTCCGCTAAGGCAGCTGAAAATTGTATTACAGTGATAGAGGACTTTACTCTCAGCAAGCCAAAAACAAAAGACTTTCTTAATATTTTAAAAAACCTGCAAGTAGCTGAAAAAAAATCACTTGTAATTATCAGTGATAAGGATAACAATGTATATTTGTCGTCCCGAAATTTGGAGCGCACTAGTGTTATAACTGCCTCTGAATTAAACACTTACCAGATCTTGAATGCAAATGTGCTGGTCGTCGCGGAAAGTGCTTTGGGAAAAATTCAAGACACATTAACCAAATAGTCATGAGCATTTTAATAAAACCCATCATCACCGAAAAAGCAAACAGCCTCTCTGAGAAAGCTGGGGTTTATTGTTTTCGGGTGCAGACAGATGCTAACAAGGTTCAAATAAAAAAAGCTGTTGAAGAAGCTTACGGTGTTAATGTGGAGAGTGTAAACACAGCTATCATGCCGGCTAAAAGGATTGTAAAGTATACCAAGGCAGGTATGATCGAGGGTAGAAAGCCGAAATTCAAAAAGGCTTATGTTCAGATAAGAAGCGGTGAGGTCATTAACATATACGAAAACATTTAAAAATGGCGCTTAGAAAGTTAAAACCGGTCACACCAGGTACTCGCTTTAGAGTGATTAATGGTTTTGATGCTATTACAACATCTGAACCCGAAAAGTCACTTTTGTCCCCAAAAAAGAAATCAGGTGGTCGTAACAATACCGGTAAAATGACTATGCGATATCATGGTGGTGGACACAAGCAAAAGTACCGTGTTATTGACTTTAAGAGGGATAAAGATGGAATACCAGCCAAAGTAGCAAACATCGAGTATGATCCAAATAGAAGTGCCTTTATAGCTCTTCTTCATTATGCTGATGGAGAAAAAAGGTATATAATCGCCCCCAGTGGACTAACTGTGGGAATGACCGTATTTAATGGAAAAGGGGCTTCTCCAGATTTGGGAAATGCTTTATATCTTTCTGACATACCATTGGGAACAATTATTAGTTGCATTGAACTTAAGCCGGGTCAAGGTGCAAAAATTACCCGATCTGCAGGCTCTTTTGCACAGTTGCTCGCCCGCGATGGCAAATATGCTGTTGTTAAGTTGCCCAGTGGGGAAACAAGGCAAGTTCTTGTTGCGTGTAAAGCAATGATAGGGTCCGTTTCTAATAGCGACCACTCACTTGTCGTAAGCGGAAAGGCCGGAAGAAGTCGTTGGTTGGGAATCAGACCTCGCACAAGGGGTGTGGCGATGAATCCCGTGGATCACCCAATGGGTGGTGGAGAGGGCCGCGCTTCAGGTGGTCATCCTCGCTCAAGGAAAGGAATACCTGCCAAGGGATACAAAACCAGAAAGCTTAAGAAATATTCGAATTCATTCATCATTGAACGTCGTAAAAAATAATTTAAATGGCTCGTTCATTAAAAAAGGGACCTTATATTCACTATAAGCTCGAAAAGAGAATACAGGACAATCTTTCTTCCGGTAAAAAAACCGTAATAAAGACATGGTCCAGAGCTTCTATGATTTCACCTGACTTCATAGGACAAACAATTGCCGTTCACAATGGAAAAGCATTCATTCCCGTGTATATCACAGAAAATATGGTAGGTCATAAGCTCGGAGAATTTGCTCCTACCAGATCTTTCAGAGGTCATGCTGGAAATAGAAAAGATAAAGGTAAGAAATAAGATTAATCGCCATGGGAGTCAGAAAAAGACAGAGTGCTGAAGCAAGAAAACAACAGAGGGCTGAAAAAGCCACCGCAACTCTGAGAAACTGCCCAACATCCCCACGAAAAATGCGGCTTGTAGCAGACATCATAAGGGGTCAAAGGGTTGAGAAAGCGCTCTTTATACTTAGAAATACCGGTAAGCATGCGGCCCGCGATCTTGAGAAAGCATTGCTAAATGCCATAAATTCATGGCAACAAAAAAATGAGGGTGCTAACCTTGACGAAGCTGGTTTGGTAGTCAGCAAAATCATGGTTGGATGCGGACCTACCTTAAAGAGAATTCAGCCTGCACCCCAAGGTCGTGCACATCGTGTTAGAAAACGTTCAAACCACGTTTACATCGAATTAGGAACCCTGTCAATACCTTCAAATACATAAATAATGGGTCAAAAAACAAATCCAATAGGCAACCGATTAGGTTATATCAGGGGCTGGGAATCAGCCTGGTATGGTGGCAAAGAGTATGGTGATAAAATTGCTGAAGATTATCAGATCAGAAAATACCTATATGCTCGTCTTAGTCGTGCCAACATATCGAGAATCGTCATTGAGCGTACATTAAAAGTTATTACAGTCACTATCACGACTGCAAAACCAGGCGTAATCATTGGAAAAAATGGTCAGGAAGTCGATAAACTCAGGGAAGAATTAAAAAAACTAACTGATAAAGACATTCAAATTAACATTTTTGAAATCAAGCGCCCCGAACTCGATGCCAAGCTCGTAGCTGATAGCATTGCGCGCCAAATTGAGGGAAGAGTTAGTTACAAGCGAGCTGTAAAAATGGCTATTGCGTCATCAATGCGTATGGGGGCTGAAGGAATTAAGATTCAAATCAGCGGACGACTCAATGGTGCCGAGATGGCTAGAAGTGAAACTTACAAAGATGGTCGAATTCCATTACACACTTTCAGAGCCGATATAGATTATTCAATTGGTGAGGCACTTACCACCTATGGTTTGATTGGTATCAAGGTCTATATTATGAAAGGAGAAGTATATGGAAAACGTGACCTTTCTAATTTCGTTGGTGTAACGAGCAAAAAAACTAAAGGGAGCAGCGATAGATCTCAGGCTCCTGCGAAGCCTTCCAAAGCAAAGAAAAAGTCAAAAGTTTAAAAGCTTTTAAAAATGTTACAACCTAAGAAGACCAAATACAGAAAACTGTTCAAAGGAAAGATGAAAGGTGTGGCTCAGAGAGGAGCTACCATATCCTTTGGAAGCTACGGAATCAAGTCTCTTGATTCGGCTTGGATTACTGCACGTCAAATTGAGGCAGCGCGTATTGCCGCTACCCGGTACATGAAACGTGAGGGACAGTTGTGGATCCGAATTTTTCCTGATAAGCCAATTACGAAGAAGCCTCTGGAAGTGCGTATGGGAAAGGGAAAAGGTAATGTAGAATATTGGGCTGCTGTGGTAAAACCAGGACGCATCATGTTTGAAATTGACGGTGTGCCCTTTGACATCGCAAAAGAAGCATTGAGACTTGCTGCCCAAAAATTGCCCGTTAAGACATCTTTTGTCATACGAAGAGATTTACAACTTCAATAATATACTCAGACATGAAACAGTCAGTCATATCTCAAATGACCATCGAAGAGCTAAAAGAGCAAGTGTACGAATACCAAAGATCCTTAGAAAAGTTGAGGTCAACACATGCGATCACGCCTTTGGAAAACCCGTCTGAGATTCGCAACAAAAGAAGAAGCATCGCAAGAATGCTCACAGAAATTTCAAAACGAAACAATCAAGTAGCCTAAAAAATAAAAATATGGAAGATTTAGCTACACAAAGAAACTTTAGAAAAGAGCGCGTGGGAGTGGTTACCTCAGCAGCAATGGAAAAAACTATTGCAGTGTCTGTTGAGCGGAAGGTTAAGCACTCCAAATATGGTAAGTTCATGAAGACTACAAAAAAATTTCACGCGCATGACGAAAAAAATGAATGTCAGGTGGGTGATGTAGTTCGCATCATGGAAACACGTCCTTTGAGTAAGACCAAAAGATGGAGATTAGTAGAAATTATCGAAAGAGCGAAGTAAAATGGTACAACAAGAATCGAGACTTACAGTAGCAGACAATACCGGCGCAAAAGAAGTGCTGGTGATACGTGTAATCGGCGGTACAGCAAGACGCTATGCTTCCGTAGGTGATAAAATTGTGGTTACTGTCAAAGATGCCTCTCCATCGGGTAACGTTAAGAAAGGGCAAGTAGCAACAGCCGTTGTTGTTCGAACTAAAAAAGAAGTCAGAAGACCTGATGGTTCATATATACGGTTTGATGACAATGCATGCGTTCTCCTTAATGCCGCGGGCGAAATGAGAGGTACTCGGGTATTTGGCCCGGTAGCCCGCGAGCTACGCGATAAGCAATTTATGAAGATTGTTTCACTCGCACCTGAAGTGCTTTAAATTGATATTGAAATGACAAAGATTCACATAAAAAAAGGCGATAAGGTTAAAGTGATTGCCGGTGATGATAAAGGTACAGAAGGAGAAGTATTGCGTATCATTCGCGACAAATATCGCGCAGTAGTAAAAGGGGTAAATATTGTCAAACGGCATATTAAGCCTTCTGCACAGAATCCACAAGGTAAAATTGTGGAAATGGAGGCGCCAATTCATATTTCCAACCTAATGTTAATTGATCCGAAAACAGAAACACCGACACGTATTTCTAGAAAAAGAGATGAAAAAGGTAACCCGATTCGGGTATCCAAAAAATCAAACGAAATAATCTGACCATGGAAGCCAAATACGTACCTACGTTAAAAAAACTATACAAAGAAAAAGTGGTGCTTGCACTTATGAAAGAATTCTCTTACACCAGTGTTATGCAGGTGCCTCGAATCGAAAAAATTGTTATTAGTCAAGGTTTAGGGAAAGCTACTGCAGATAAAAAACTGATTGAATATGCTGTGGATGAATTGAGTCGTATCGCTGGTCAGAAGGCAGTTCCCACCCGTTCCAAAAAAGATATAGCAAATTTTAAGCTCCGAAAAGGAATGCCTGTCGGTGTCAAAGTAACCCTCCGAGGCGATCAAATGTATGAATTTCTAGAACGCCTGATGGTTTCAGCTCTTCCCAGAATACGCGATTTTAACGGTGTAAAGGCAAATGGCTTTGATGGAAGGGGAAATTATAACATGGGAATAACCGAACAGATCATCTTCCCGGAAATTGATATTGACAAAGTAAATCAAATCTGGGGTATGGACATTACCATCGTCACCTCAGCAAAGACAGACAAGGAAGCAAAATCACTTTTAACGCTCTTCGGTTTACCATTTAAAAAATAAGCTAATGGCAAAAGAATCAATGAAAGCGCGCGAAAGAAAACGCGCGAAACTCGTAGCCAAGTATGCCTCCAAAAGAGAAGCTCTTAAAAAGGCTGGCGACTATGAAGCCCTTCAGAAACTTCCAAAAAATGCATCTCCCGTGCGCTTACACAATCGTTGTAAACTCACAGGAAGGCCTAGAGGATATATGCGTCAATTCGGTATTTCGCGTGTTTTATTTCGGGAGATGGCCAATAATGGTCTCATACCTGGTGTAAAAAAGGCAAGTTGGTAATTAGTTTAACAAAAAAAGTTTAGTCATATGTACAGCGATCCTATTGCTGATTTTTTAACAAGAATACGAAATGCCGTGACGGCAGGCCATAAAGTTGTGGAGGTACCCTCTTCCAAAATGAAGTTAGAGATTGCCAGGATTTTGAAGGAAAACGGATACATCTACAGCTATAAAACAGTAAAACCGGAGAAAGGTCCAGAGATCTTAAAATTAGCTCTGAAATATGATGCCGTGACCCGCATACCCGCCATTAGAAGCATCAAAAGGGTGAGCACACCTGGTCTTAGAATTTATAAAGGTGTAAGCGAACTTCCCCGTGTATTGAATTCACTTGGGGTAGCCATCATATCTACCAATAAAGGTGTGTTGACAGACAAACAAGCCAGAAAAGAGAATACAGGAGGTGAAGTGATTTGTTACGTATATTAATTGAACAGCAGTCATGTCAAGAATAGGTAAACTTCCCATCACTATACCTGCCGGTACCGAGGTAAACATCGGACAGGATGAAATTACAGTAAAAGGTAAGCTGGGAACACTTACAACAAAGTACAACCCTTTGATTGAAATAAAGAAAGAAGGCAATACCATAACGCTGGCTCGATCTTCAGAAGACAAAGCAGTTCGCGCTTTACACGGTTTGTACAGAGCTTTGCTTTTCAATATGGTCACTGGAGTCACCCAGGGATACGAAAGGCAACTCGAACTAGTTGGAGTTGGGTACAGAGCCAATGCTACTGGACAGGTGCTTGATCTGTCTTTGGGATATTCTCATAATATTGTTTTTGAGATACCAAAAGAAGTAAAGGTTGAAACCATAAACGAAAAAGGTAAAAACCCCATCATTAAACTCCATTCATATGATAAGCAGCTGTTAGGAATGGTATGCGCCAAAATCCGATCTTTTCGTCGACCTGAACCTTATAAAGGGAAAGGTGTACGATTTGTCGGCGAGGTTATAAGAAGAAAAGCTGGTAAAACTGCAAGTAAAGGTAAAAAATAAGCTATGGCCTTAAGTAAAATAGAACGAAAAGCGAGAATTCGCAAAAGAATTCGTAAGGTTTTATTTGGAACCGCAGAAAAGCCAAGGCTTTCTGTGTTTCGAAGCAACAAAGAAATTTATGCCCAACTCATCAACGATGAAAATGGTACAACCATCGCATCCGCATCAACGCTTCAAAAAGATATCAAAGAGAAAATAGCCGGACTGAATAAGACAGATGCTGCCAGAGAAGTCGGAAAAGCCATAGCTGCGCGCGCCCTTGAGAAAGGTATTCAAACGTGCGCATTTGATAGAGGGGGCAATCTTTATCACGGGAGGGTTAAATCGCTTGCAGAGGGTGCACGTGAAGGTGGATTAAAATTTTAAACGATGAATCAAAAGAATTTTATACAAAGAGTTAAGCCGAGTGGTCTCGAACTTGTTGACCGTCTTGTGGCCGTAAATCGTGTAACCAAGGTGACCAAAGGTGGTCGGCACTTCCGCTTTTCTGCCATCGTAGTGGTGGGCAATGAAAACGGAGTAGCCGGTTATGGCCTGGGTAAAAGCAATGATGTCTCTGAGGCGATCGCAAAAGGTGTGGAAGACGCTAAAAAGAATCTGGTCAAAATACCAATCGTGAATCACACGGTTCCTCACGAGCAGGAAGCAAAATACGGAGGTTCACGAGTGTTTCTGCGACCGGCCAGCCACGGAACCGGCGTGATCGCTGGTGGTGCCATGCGCGCTGTTCTTGAGTCCTTTGGAATTCACGATGTATTGGCAAAATCAAAGGGGAATTCCAATCCTCATAATGTAGTGAAGGCAACTTTCAGAGCCCTCACCTCTATGCGCGATGCATACACAGTAGCCAAAGACCGCGGGATCTCTCTCGATCAAATGTTTAACAAATAAACCGTGAGCAATCGTGGAAAGGGTAAAAATCACTAAAATAAGAAGTACAATAAAAGCTTCAAAAAATCAAAAGCTCAACATGAAGGCTTTGGGACTGAATAAAATCAATTCAAGTAATGAATTGAATCTCACTCCTCAAATCGCCGGAATCATTGAGCGCGTAAAGCATTTGGTTAAAATTGAAAAAATATAAAAATGAAAATTCAAAATCTAAAACCTGCTGAAGGCTCAACACACCGCACTAAGCGAATAGGACGCGGAGAAGGTTCAGGCCACGGAGGTACCTCTACTCGTGGTCACAAGGGAGATAAACAACACTCAGGTTACCGCATAAAAAGAGGTTTCGAAGGTGGACAGATGCCATTACAAAGAAGAATCCCGAAATTTGGGTTTAAAAATATCAATCGTGTCGAATACCGTGCAATCAACTTAGATGTACTTCAAACACTTGTCGACCGAAATAAAGTATCTGATCGAATCGCTCCGGACGACCTGGTAAAAAATGGTTTTGCCAACAAACACGATCTGATAAAAATCCTTGGAAGAGGAGAGCTCAAAGCAAAAGTTGAAGTTGTTGCACATAAATTTTCGGGTTCAGCAATCGAAGCAATTCAGAAAGCAGGAGGTTCGGTAGTGACCATTTAATCATATTGTGATGAAAAAATTTATTGAAGTACTGAAAAACATTTGGAAAATAGAGGAACTGAAGTCTAAAATTCTTCTGACTTTAGGTCTTCTGTTTGTTTACAGATTAGGATCAAATGTAGTCCTTCCGGGTATAAATCCGGATAGTTTATCAGCACTTCAACAGCAGACAGATGACAATAATCTGCTAGGTATATTAAATGCATTTACCGGTGGAGCCTTTGCTAATGCTAGTATCATGGCCTTGGGCATTATGCCTTACATCTCTGCAAGTATCGTAATACAATTGCTTGGTATAGCCGTTCCAAGCATACAAAAACTTGATAAAGAAGGAGAAAGCGGCAGGCGGAAGAAGAATAATTACACGCGCATATTAACAATTTTTATAACACTTGCGCAGGCTCCCGGATATCTGGCCAATCTGATCGCACAACAAGCACAGATTACCATTAATCCCTCAACCTTTTGGTTTTTAGGAATTCTGGTGCTTGTGACAGGTACCATATTCGCAATGTGGTTGGGAGAGCGCATCACCGACAAGGGTATAGGCAATGGCATTTCACTGCTCATCATGATAGGTATCATTGCTACTCTGCCTCAAGCATTTCTACAAGAACTTGTTTCCAAAATTGAAAATCAGACGGGGGGGTTGCCTATCTTCCTTGTTGAGATCGCGGCATTGTTTATCGTTATTCTACTATCAGTAGCTCTTATATCAGCTACCAGAAAAATTCCCGTACAGTATGCCAAAAGAGTCGCCGGCGGCCGCCTGGCAGATAATCAATTGTCAAGAAGCTACATACCACTTAAGGTGAATGCAGCCGGAGTGATGCCCATCATCTTTGCTCAAGCAATTATGTTTATACCCATCACAGTACTCACATACGCCGGAAGTACCGAAAATCTTGGGTGGATTGTTTCCCTCTTTGGAAACATAAGTGGATTTTGGTATAACTTTCTGTTTGCTGTATTGATAATATTATTCACATATTTTTATACAGCCATTCAGATTAATACCAATCAAATGGCGGAGGATCTTAAGAGAAACGGAGGATTTATTCCTGGAATAAAACCCGGTAAACCAACAGCTGAATACATTGATCTCATCCTGTCGAGAATTACTCTTCCGGGATCCATTTTCCTCGCATTGATTGCAATACTTCCAGCCTTTGCCATGCAAGCCGGGGTAACAACCCAATTTGCTTACTTCTATGGAGGTACTTCACTACTTATTATGGTTGGAGTAGTGATTGATACGCTTCAGCAGATTGAAAGTTATTTGCTCGCACGACACTACGATGGGCTGATCCAGAGCGGTAGAATTAGAGGTAGATCATCTATATCAGTAGAACAATAATTCTTAAAAAATAAGATGGCAAAACAATCTCTGATCGAGCAAGACGGAACAATTATAGAAGCCCTTTCCAATGCAATTTTTCGCGTAGAATTGGAAAACGGACACATCGTAACCGCCCATATTTCCGGAAAAATGCGCATGAACTACATCAAGTTGTTACCAGGCGATAAGGTGAAAATGGAAATTTCGCCCTATGACTTAACTAAAGCAAGAATCATTTACAGATATTAAAATCATGAAAGTAAGAGCATCACTTAAGAAAAGAAGCCCCGAGTGCAAAATTGTACGAAGAAAAGGAAGGCTTTACATCATAAACAAGAAAAATCCTAAATACAAACAACGACAAGGGTAATAATCTGAATTATGGCCAGAATAGCAGGTATAGATTTACCAAAAAACAAACGAGGAGAAATAGGCTTGACCTATATTTTCGGTATTGGAAGAAGCCGTGCACGGACCATACTTGATATGGCAGGTGTAAGTTATGATACCAAGGTTCAAAATTGGACCGATGAGCAAATTCAAGCAATTCGGAGGGCAATATCCGAGAATTTTAAAGTGGAAGGTGAGCTGCGTTCGGAAGTTCAATTGAATATCAAAAGATTAATGGATATTGGTTGTTACCGAGGAATCAGGCATCGCAATGGATTGCCCGTAAGAGGTCAGAGAACCAAAACCAATGCCCGTACACGTAAGGGTAAGAGAAAAACAGTTGCCAATAAGAAAAAAGCCACTAAATAATACCTAAGCAGTTATGGCTAAAAATACAAAAAGTGTAAAGAAGCGCATTGTAAAAGTAGAACCTGCCGGAGAGGCACATATCAATGCTACTTTTAACAACATCATCATATCGCTGACCAACCTGAATGGACAGGTCATCAGTTGGTCGTCTGCCGGCAAAATGGGCTTCAGAGGGTCCAAAAAAAATACACCCTATGCCGCTCAAATGGCTGCAGAGGATGCCGCTAAAAGTGCTTTGGAGGCAGGCCTGAAAAAAGTAAAAGTCTATGTTAAAGGCCCTGGGGCAGGTAGAGAATCTGCCATTAGGACCATTCATAATACAGGTATCGAAGTATCTGAAATTGTGGACATTACGCCCATACCTCACAATGGATGTCGTCCACCCAAAAAGAGAAGAGTTTAATCACATAATTCATCATTAATACAACAAAATGGCTAGATATAGAGGTCCCTTATCCAAAATAGCCCGGAGGTTCGGTGAGCCGATCTTCGGACCGGATAAAGCTTTGGAACGCAAAAACTATCCTCCAGGTCAACACGGGTTTTCCCGCAAGAGAGGTAAAAAGTCCGAGTATGCTGTACAGCTATCTGAAAAGCAGAAAGCCAAATACACCTACGGTATATTAGAAAAACAATTCAGAAACCTCTTTGAAAAAGCCAACAGGGCCAAAGGCATTACAGGTGAAATCCTGCTTCAGCTGTGCGAAACGCGTCTTGATAATGTCGTGTATCGCCTTGGTATAGCGCCCACGCGCAGAGCAGCCAGACAACTTGTCGGTCATCGCCATATTGAGGTTAATGGCGAGGTGATCAACATCCCCTCCTACCATTTAAAACCCGGAGATGTAATCTCCATACGGGAGAAGTCAAAATCACTTGAAGGAATCAATCTGACCAAAGGCACAAAAATGGACTGGCTAGAGTGGAACAGTGCCACTGCGTCCGGCCGACTACTTAATGTGCCACAAAGAGAACAAATACCAGAAAATATCAAGGAGCAACTGATCGTCGAGTTGTATTCAAAATAATCATTTCAAACACCTTAATTTATGGCTATTTTAAATTTTCAAAAGCCTGATAAAGTCATTTTAATTCATAGCAACGATTTTGAAGGTCAGTTTGAATTCAGACCTCTTGAACCCGGCTATGGTCTTACCGTGGGGAACGCTCTAAGACGTGTACTCCTATCTTCATTGGACGGATATGCTATCTCATCCATACGTATCGAAGGTGTAGAGCATGAATTCTCCACAATTAAAGGTGTGGTGGAAGATGTCACTGAAATGGTATTAAATTTCAAGCAGGTACGTCTCAAGAATCAAATACCCTCTCAGGACAGTGAGTTGGTGAAAGCTTCCTTTAGCGGACTAAACCGCATCACCGCCGGTGATCTCGGAAAATTTATTTCTGCTTTCAAAATTCTGAATCCGGACTTGGTCATATGTAATCTGGATCCTTCCGTTACGCTAAATCTGGAGTTTTCCATTGACAAGGGGAGGGGATATGTTCCTGCTGAAGAAAATAAAAAGAGTACAGCTCCACTCGGCACCATCTTCCTGGACACCATCTACACGCCAATAAAGAATGTAAAATACAGCATCGAAAACTATCGTGTAGAACAAAAGACAGACTATGAAAAGCTAATCATTGAAATCGTAACGGACGGAAGTATTACCCCACAGGATGCACTGACTGAAGCCGCCAAGATCTTGATCGAGCACTTTATGCTTTTCTCTGACAAATTGGTAAATGTAGAGCCTGTGAAAGTGGAGGAGCCGGATACTTTCGATGAAGAAATCATCCGCATGCGAAATCTCCTTAAGACCAAACTCACAGACCTGGACCTTTCAGTAAGGGCACTTAACTGCCTGAAAGCAGCCGAAGTAGAAACACTAGGAGATTTAGTAACCTACACAAAGCAAGATCTGATGAAATTTAGAAATTTCGGCAAAAAATCTCTTACTGAACTAGACGAATTGATTGAATCAAAAGGCCTGTACTTCGGTATGGATCTCTCTAAATACAAATTAGACAAGGAATAAAAAAATGAGACACGGACGTAAAGTAAATCACCTTGGCAGAAAAACCGGTCATAGAAAAAGCATGCTTTCTAATATGGCCAGTTCGCTTGTTTTGCACAAGCGCATCACGACTACTCTTGCCAAAGCGCGCGAATTGAGAAAATTTGTTGAACCTCTGATTACCAAATCCAAGGAAGACAACACACACAATAGAAGAATCGTGTTTTCTTACCTCAAGAACAAATATGCCGTCACAGAACTTTTCAGGGAGGTATCTGTGAAAGTAGCTGACAGGCCAGGCGGTTATACAAGAATTATAAAACTTGGCAATCGTTTAGGGGACAATGCTGACATGGCAATGATTGAACTGGTTGATTATAATACCCTTTATACAAACGAAAAAGCCGCCAAAAAAACTCGCAGAAGCCGTCGGGGTGGCAGCAAAGCCAAAGCATCAGCATCCGAGTCTAATCAGACCTCTGCATCCTCTGACGCACAACCTAAGATCGAAACTACGGCATCAGACACTTCTGAGGCTGCTCAAACCATTACGCCGGAAACCGGAGAACCTGTAAAAGAGTAAAAAAAACAGAACGTATACAAAAGGGTAAAGCCTCAGGCTTTACCCTTTTTTTTTACTCTCAGGAATCTGTGAGTTTAGAACTGGGAATCTTGAAAATGTGCTGAAAAGATCTGGTGAAGATCGGATACGTGTGCTGCATGCATTCGTGACCACGATACACTCCTTAATAATTTATTTAAAAACACAACGGAACTTTCATGTGAAGTATTAAATAAATCTGAAAGCCAAACCGCCTTTGTTTAAAAAAAATTGAAACATTAAATCTACCATTAACTTTGTCCAACTACATAAAAATGAATCAATCAATACAACCAACGGCTGCAGTTATACTTCAGGATGGTACAATTTTTTTTGGAAAGTCGATCGGTATTGAAGGAGAAGTTCAGGGTGAACTTTGCTTCAATACAGGGATGACCGGTTACCAAGAAATCTTTACCGACCCTTCCTATTATGGTCAAATTATGGTCATGGCTAGTGTCCAAATTGGCAATTATGGAGTAAAAGAGGAAGAAAATGAATCTGACGGTGTAAAAATCAACGGGCTCATCTGCAGAAATTTCACGCGAAAAGGCTCAAGGCCGGCCAAAGACAGCGATTTAAAGGATTTTTTGGCTAAATCAAATACAGTAGCAATCGCAGGGGTCGATACACGTGCACTGGTACAACATATTCGTGACCACGGAGCACAAAATGCCATCATTACTACTCAAATAAAAGATATTGAGCAGCTTAAGCACAAAGTCAAAAATGTACCATCTATGGCAGGTCTGGAGCTCTCTTCCAAAGTGACTTGTAAGCAACCCTACTTCTATGGCAGCCCCCAATCCCCGTATAAAGTTGCTGCTCTGGATATGGGTATCAAACGAAATATACTCCGATGTTTAGCTGAGCGTGATGTCTATGTGAGAGTATATCCACTAGAGACCACCTTTGAAGAAATCACATCCTGGCCTTGCGACGGATACCTCTTGTCCAATGGGCCGGGAGATCCGGCTGCTATGCCGCGCACTACAGATTTGGCAAGAAAGATCATTGCCCTTGGAAAACCTGTATTCGGGATTTGCCTCGGTCATCAGATTATCGGAATATCTCAAGGGCTTGAGACCTTCAAGATGCACCATGGCCATCGAGGAATAAATCACCCAATCGAAAACATCTATACATCCAAAGGTGAAATCACATCACAGAATCACGGATTTGCTGTTAAAAGTCAGTCTTTAACCTCTGATTGCTCGATACTTTTGACCCACAGGCACCTAAATGATCAAACCGTGGCTGGGATCAAACTTAAAGACAAACCCGTTTTTTCAGTTCAGTTTCACCCGGAAGCTGCACCAGGCCCTCATGACAGCCGGTATCTTTTCGACGAATTTATAAACCTTTTAAAACAAAACAAATCATGAGTATTATCACTGCAATCACAGGGCGTCAGATTCTCGACTCCAGAGGCAATCCTACGGTAGAGGCCGAAGTTTGGATCCAATCTGGAGAAATGGGAAGAGCAGCAGTCCCTTCAGGTGCGTCCACGGGCATCCATGAAGCCGTAGAGCTACGAGACGGTGACAAGAAATACTACCTGGGCAGAGGCGTGACAAAAGCTGTAGAAAATATAGATAAAATTTCAGAAGCACTCGTTGGCATGGATGCCCTTGACCAAACAGCTCTCGACCATGCACTGATCGAACTTGATGGTACTGAAAATAAGAGCAATTTAGGGGCAAATGCCCTGTTGGCCGTTTCAATGGCTGCAGCCAAGGCAGCAGCAGAATTTACCGGATTGCCACTTCATCAATACATTGGAGGAGTCTCAGCCCGAACCTTACCCGTACCGATGATGAACATCCTGAATGGTGGAGCTCATGCAGATAATGCAATTGATTTTCAAGAATTTATGATAATGCCTGTGGGTGCCTCATCTTTTTCTGAGGGGCTTCGAATGGGAGTGGAAATTTTCCATAACCTCAAAGCCGTACTCAAAAAAAAGGGATATTCTACTAATGTAGGCGATGAAGGAGGATTTGCTCCGAATATTCAAAGCAATGAAGAAGCCATTGAGACTGTACTACAAGCCATCGAGACTGCCGGATACCGCGCCGGTGAAGACATCTACATCGCAATGGATGCTGCCGCTTCAGAATTGTATGACGAGTCATCTTGCATGTATGTCTTTAAAAAATCTTCCGGCCAGAGAATGTCTTCTGCAGAAATGGTGGATTATTGGAAGAGTTGGATCCAAAAATACCCAATCATGTCTCTGGAAGATGCCCTTGCCGAAGACGATTGGGACGGCTGGCAGTTGCTCACAAAAGAATTAGGACATAAAGTGCAGCTGGTAGGGGATGACCTCTTTGTGACCAATGTAAAAAGATTGTCCAGAGGGATTGAACAAAACATTGGAAATTCCATTCTCATTAAAGTAAATCAAATCGGAACCCTCACGGAAACAATAGCAGCGGTCGATATGGCACATAGAGCCGGATACACCAGCGTTATCAGCCACCGAAGCGGTGAGACTGAGGATGCTACTATAGCTGATCTTGCCGTGGCGCTCAATACCGGACAAATCAAAACAGGGTCAGCATCTCGAAGTGATAGGGTTGCCAAGTACAACCAACTGCTTCGAATCGAAGAATATCTTGGAGAAACTGCGTATTACCCAGGAAAAAGAGTTTTTAAATTTTAATAACCCCCTAAATCCATATAATCCCATGATAACCGATAAACTAAAAGAACATTTTAAGGGTAAAATCGAACCGTACAACAAAAAAGTAAAAGACTTCGTAGCCCAGTATGGCGACCAGAAATTAGGAGATTACACCATAGCCCAGGTATATCAGGGCATGCGGGGAATTACCGGATTGATCTACGAAACCTCAAAACTGGATCCCGAAGAAGGAATTCGCTTCAGGGGCTATAGCATACCCGAATTGCAAGAGAAACTACCCAAATATCCGGGGGGAAAGCAGCCCATTCCAGAGGGTCTGTTTTACCTTCTCCTCATGGACGAACTTCCGGATGACGATGCAGTACGCCGTATGAGCAACAACTGGGTGCGCCGGGCACAAGTACCTCCGCATGTGTTTAAAGTCATCGATTCTTTGCCCCAGCATGCCCATCCGATGACCCAGTTTATAGCCGGAATCACAGCTCTGCGCACGGAGTCAGAATTTCAAAAAGCCTATAGAAACGGAATCAGTAAAAAAGACTATTGGGATCCTGTGTATGAAGATGCAATGAATCTGATTGCCAGACTACCCCGTGTAGCTGCATACATTTATCGTCGCACATATCGCAATGGCGATCATATAGAACCAGATCCACGTCTGGACTATTCCGCCAACTTTGCTCATATGCTTGGATTTGACAATCCGGAATTTTATGAACTGATGCGTCTGTACCTTACCATCCATGCAGATCATGAGGGCGGTAATGTATCCGCACATGCCATCCGGCTGGTCGGCTCAGCATTGAGCGATCCGTACCTGGCATTTGCAGCTGGTATGGCTGGATTGGCAGGTCCTTTACATGGATTGGCCAATCAGGAGGTAATAAGATGGGTTCTCGATATGAAAAAAGAACTTGGCGGCGGCTTACCTTCAAAAGAAGAAATTGCTGAATATGTTAAAAAAACCCTCACAGAAGGCAAAGTTGTACCTGGATTTGGCCATGCGGTGCTGCGAAAGACAGACCCAAGATATATGGCGCAAAGAGAATTTGCATTGGAATACATGCCCCATGATCCGATGTTTCTTTTGATATCACGTATCTACGAAGTAGTGCCTGATATTCTTGAAGCGACTGGTAAAGTAAAAAACCCCTGGCCAAACGTCGATGCACACTCCGGACAATTGCTCATGTACTACGGCCTGGTGGAGTATGATTTTTACACCGTTCTTTTTGGGGTGTCAAGAGCACTTGGCACAATGGCAAGTCTGGTGTGGGACAGAGTACTTGGATTTCCGATTGAAAGACCCGGATCTACTACTACAGATTTGCTCATGCAAAAATTTGTTAAGTAATTTTCTTATTAATGGCTCACAAGAAATCCCGCTGCAAAGAGAGGGATTTTTTATTTTACATAGTCCTTAAACATGGGGATTAACTGATAAAGTTCAATAAATTTTGAAATAAAGTTAAAGTTGCCGGTTTGATTTATTGTACTTTGTGTGTTGGAGCGTTGCATGTGATTAACAAAATAAACTGAGTGTATTGTATTATTCCAATCCAATCATAAAAGTCTATTTGTTAATTAAGATGAAGTTAATGGTTGAAACCAATTTTTGCAGATGAGTCATTTGTTATCAATAGAAAGTAGGTTTCTTAAAAACATTTTAATAAATTTTTCCACCCCTTTAGAGAAAAAATAAACTTATACATGAAAATAATTTTTTGAAATAGTAACAATGGGCAACAATACATGCAAAATGTCATATTTGGCCTAAAAAAAGAAGCTATTTCTTTGCATGAGCACATTTCTTTGTTTTATATAATTAAACTACTATACATGATTAAAAAAACAGTCATTCTTTCATTGTTTATCTGTACAGTCCTTTCCAGCTGTACAAGTTCCAGTAGAGTTGTCTACTCATGGGTAAATTCTGAAAATGCAGAAAGTAGAGACCACAAAAAAATATTTGTTATTGCTCTTACTGAAAACAATAGTGCACAGATAGTGGTCGAAAACAGCTTTTTAGATCCATTAAAAAGCGTAGGATTGGAGGTGGTCACGGCTAATCAAATATTTCAGAAAACTTTTACTAAAAATTCATTGCTTGACAAAAGTGAAATTTTAAAAAAAGCAAATGAACTGAACTGCGATTTGATATTTCTAATTTCGTTAATTGACGCTCAATCTGAAACAAGGTATGTTCCAGGCAGTTACAGTCATGCTCCCTATCCTAGGTTTGGATATTACGGTATGTTTGGATCGTATTACGGATATTGGTCAGGGGTGGTCTATGAACCCGGCTACTACACAACCCAAAATTCTTACTTCCTCGAAGGAAATTTGTATGACTCAGCTAATGAAAGTATAATGTGGTCGATACAGTCAAAGACTTACAACCCGAGAGATATAAAATCCTTTAGCAGAGAATATTCAATTCTTGTAGTTAATCAAGCTATAAAAGACGGTGTCATCAAAAAAAAGAAATAATTTGGGAAAACTCTGGACATACAGTTGTAATCAATAATATCAATCCTTTTTCCACATGTGTTCGAATGAATATATAGTTTGGCAAGAGAAAAGTTATTCCGGTGTGGCTAATTACCAACTTTGTGAGTCAAACCCTCATGGAAAGGTCGTTGATTGGTTTGATCAATTATTAAATTCAAAACAGCACTTTTTTGTATCTCCATTTTAAATTACTTTTAATGATTTTGGATGGTATTCTTTCGTTTCACATGCGAGGAAATCTAAGTAATGGTCTTCATTTTGAAAGAGTTGCATTAAGTGGATGCAATAGCTCATCCGTTAGAAACAAAAAGATTTTAGAGCTGACAAAGGATTCATTGAAAATCCGAATTTTTCCAATTATTGCATTCTTTTTCATGTTACCTGTTTGTTCATTTTCACAGAGAGAAAGTCAAATTTTAATTAAGGATATTAGGGTATTCGATGGAACATCAATGGAGCTTTCAAGACCTGTACATGTTTTGATAGAAGGCAACATTATAAAGCAGATAAGCACCACAGCCATTCAGACAAGAAAAAACACCTTGGTATTCGATGGGAAGGGAAAGACGTTGATTCCGGGGCTTATTGACATGCATGCTCATCTTGTATTTGGCTCAATGACCATGATGGAATTATTGAGCCCTGATTTGTCAGAGGAAGGCATCCTAAGAAAAGCATCCGAAAATGCTGAAAAGATGCTCTTACGCGGCTTTACAACGGTCAGAGATGTGGGAGGCCCGATTTTTCCTCTTAAGGCCATGATAGACGCCGGAAAAATGAATGGACCTCGAATCTGGCCGGCAGGTGCAGTAATCAGCCAGACAGGTGGGCATGGGGATTTTCGTACACCAGCTGAACGCCCCAGGAGGTTTTTTGGTCAAGTATCGAGAGCTGAGCTGTACGGGGCTGCATTTATAGCCGACGGCAAAGATGAAGTACTAACCGCTGTAAGAGAAAATCTACGAAATGGTGCTGCTCTTATAAAACTAATGGCGGGTGGGGGCACTTCGTCAGAATATGACCCCATCGATGTCACACAGTATACACTGGAAGAATTAAAAGCTGCTGTAGAGGCTGCACAAGACTGGGGCACCTATGTCACTGTCCATGCATATACTCCGAGAGCAGTCAAAAAAGCCATCGAAGCCGGCGTCAAGTGTATCGAACACGGGCAAATGCTCGATGAAGAAACACTGCTTTTGGTAAAAGAAAACGACATCTGGCTAAGTCTGCAGGTTTTGCCGGAAAATTCGCCAGCAATGTCCCCCTCACGATTAGAAAAGAGAAAACCTGTGCTCGAAGGCCAGCCAAATGTATGGACCAAGGCAAAGGAATTAGGTATCAAAATAGCTTGGGGAACAGACTTTCTCTTCGAACCTGCTTTAAATGCCCGACAAAATGAATTTATTCTATACTTGAAAAAATGGTTTACTTCGGCTGAAATTCTAAAAATGATCACACACGACAATGCTCAACTCTTAAATCTCTCAGGCCTGAGAAGCCCCTACAAAGGAGAGTTGGGAGTGATTAAGGAAGGCGCACTGGCAGATGTCATTTTAATTGATGGAGACCCAATAAAGTCTTTGGAATTGGTAGCCAGTCCCGATCAAAACTTTTTGCTCATCATCAAAGATGGAAAAATTTACCAAAACTTAATAAAATCAAAGAATTAACTACAAACTAAATACATTTATGAGAAAACTACTAGCAATTTTCTTCACATCTGCCATCATAAGCGGCAGCGTAAAGGCACAGGAAAAGCCATCTGCAAGTGCAGAAGAGTTAGCCAAACAACTTGCTAATCCCATTGCATCGCTGATCAGC
>CALFUW010000009.1 GCA_937929815.1 uncultured Flavobacteriales bacterium
GACAGAGAGTTTGATATGGATGTGATCACTACGGTTCCCAACGTTTCCTACATCGCCTATATGAAAAAAGATCCTGAAATACCCGTAAAGGTTAATAATCCGGCAGATTTTCCCGATCCGGTAAAACTTGAGCGAATCGAAGAGCCATACATAAATGCGCAAATCATTTCAAAAAGCGAATATGTAGGCTCCATTATGAAACTGTGCATTGATAAGAGGGGCATTCTTAAAAATCAGGTTTATTTGACATCAGATCGCGTAGAACTCACTTTCGAAATGCCTCTGGCAGAAATTGTTTTTGATTTCTATGACCGGCTAAAATCCATTTCAAGAGGATATGCATCTTTTGACTACTATCCAATCGGATACAGAGAGAGTGATCTGGTAAAAGTAGATATTCTGATCAATGGAGATCCCGTAGATGCACTTTCTGCCCTTGTACACAGATCGAATGCTTACGAAATCGGTCGGAAGATGTGCGAAAAACTTAAGGAACTCATCCCAAGACAACAGTTTGTCATCGCTATACAAGCAGCCATCGGTGTAAAAATCATCGCGCGTGAAACAATAAGCGCTCTCAGGAAGGATGTTACGGCGAAGTGTTACGGCGGAGACATTACCAGAAAGAGAAAACTACTTGAAAAACAGAAAGAAGGGAAAAAACGCATGAAGCAAATTGGAAGCGTGGAAATACCTCAAAAAGCATTTCTAGCAGTCCTAAAGTTAAACGACTAAAAAAGGCCTTTAAAAGGCCTTTTTTAATTTCGAATATATTCTTTAAAATCTCTGTGTTCTTGTTTATAAAGTTCTGCTTCTGAGAGGGATCTGAAGTACTCATATGTGATTTTTAAGCCCTCGGAACGTCCTACTTTTGGCTCCCATCCCAAAATTTGCTTTGCCTTGGTGATGTCAGGCCTTCTTTGCATCGGGTCATCCTTCGGAAGGGGCTTGAAGACAATTTTCTGTTTTGTCCCCGTCAATTTAATGATCTCCTGAGCAAATTCCAGAATGGTGATCTCGTCTGGATTTCCAATGTTTACAGGATAGGGATAATCACTCAATAAGAGCCTATAGATGCCCTCTATCAAGTCATCAACGTAGCAGAATGACCTTGTCTGACGACCATCACCAAAGACAGTGAGATCTTCACCCCTAAGGGCCTGACCAATGAATGCAGGTAGAACCCTACCATCGTTGAGGCGCATCCGTGGACCATAGGTGTTGAAAATACGCACGATCCTTGTTTCAAGGCCATGGTAAGTATGATATGCCATCGTCATAGCCTCCTGAAATCGCTTCGCTTCATCATATACCCCCCGGGGGCCGACAGGATTCACATTGCCCCAGTACTCCTCCGTCTGCGGATGCACCGTAGGATCACCATACACTTCGGAAGTACTGGCAATAAGTATTCTGGCGCGCTTGGCCATAGCCAATCCCAAACAATTGTGGACTCCTAAGGATCCGACCTTGAGTGTCTGGATTGGTATTTTTAAATAATCTATGGGGCTGGCTGGCGATGCAAAATGAAGTATGTAATCAAGATGCCCGGAAACATGAATAAACTTGGAAACATCATGGTGGTAGAATTCAAACTCCTTGAATTTAAAAAGATGTTCAATGTTTTTCAAATCACCAGTTATCAGATTGTCCATGCCAACGACATCATATCCTTCCTTGAGAAATCTATCGCATAAATGTGACCCCAGAAATCCGGCGGCACCAGTAATGAGAATACGCTTATTCATAAAATTTTTTTTTGTAAAAGTAAATTGATCAATAGCAAGAGCATGATATTTATAAAAAAAAAAGCCCGCCGACTGGCGGGCTAAATGATTATTTTATTTGTTTGAAGTGATAATTAATTTCCGGATAAATTCACCTCCAGCGAGTCGGGCTTTAACGACATAAGTCCCATCCCTAAGACCGCGGATATGCACTGGTATATCAGCTCTACCCTCAAAGTAATAATCTGAAAACTCATAAACCTTTTGTCCCGCCAGATTAAATATTGACAATGATACATTGCCTGAGGAAGGCATATAAATAGGAAGATGTGCAATGGAGCTTGCCGGGTTTGGATAAAGTTCGCCAACTACAGGCATTTCGATCAGGTTCTCTTCCTGACCTATAGTAAATTCAGAACGAGCGTTCGAAACTTTAAAGCAAAAATCGTCTATAGCCCATCCGGGTGCGACTATATTTTGGTCGCTTCCAAACCTGAATCTAAATATCGCTTTACCTGAAAATTGGAAATTAAACGTGGTCTTTGCTTCAACCCATCCATCCGAATTACCAGTAAAACCTGGATTAATAAGCTCCAGACCGGTGATAAAAGGCTGATTGTACCAACTTGATTGGGGCTTGAAACTACCAACCACCTTCCAAGTATTACCACCGTCTTGCGAGGCCTCAACGATACCACCATCATGGAACTTTTCAGTCACGTAATAATGCATGAAACTCATCTCATACACTAGGTTTGAATCCACT
Source organism: uncultured Flavobacteriales bacterium (assembly GCA_937929815.1). Classification (GTDB taxonomy): domain Bacteria; phylum Bacteroidota; class Bacteroidia; order Flavobacteriales; family Schleiferiaceae; genus Thermaurantimonas. Next base: position 2,494 of record CALFUW010000009.1, read on the forward strand.
ATAAACACTGGAGTAAACAGTGCTGAACTATCGCGGTTTCGGTAATTTTGATCCAATTGAGTTATCCATGCCTTATTGCCTGAAAGGGCTCCAACAATTGGGGGATTATTGGGAGTACCGAATTCCCATATGGTTGTGCCATTTGCATATGTAAATGCATTGTAAGTAGCCCATGTTGGCTCATTTGGTCCTTCGAAATTATTGCAGAAAGACGAGTCGGGTGCTTGCACAATATTTAGCTCCTGCAGAACAACAAGCAATCTGCAAAACTCGTCATCAGATGGAAGGTTATCTTGTTTGCCGTTGGGCTCCCTGGTTTCTGCACATATATTGTGCGGGCCGGAAGTTGGATTGACCCATGGTGACTGATAAATATACTGGTATGTCTGGTTGACTTCTAGTCCATTACCCGGAAAAATTACTTTTTCCCAAGGGCCGGCATTTGCGCCAATTTTTACACGTACTTCACAACTATCCAAGCGCTTAGCGCCTGTATTTTGTATGGTGACGACAAATTGATTGTTAATACCAGGAACGATGAGGGGTGTCACAGTTGCTACATTGACAGGAGCAGCGCTGTTTTGAGGTGGAACATAGATCTGTAAATTATCAATAGCCCACCCCTGTCCGGTACCGGATGCATTGGACCGGAATCTAAAGCGAAGATTCAAAGGTGCTGTATTAAAATTAAACATATTCAGCGGGAACGAACTGTTCATCCATCCTCCGGATGAACCTGTAAATGCAGGTCTATTGCCAAATAATGCTGAACTGGATGTGCCGAAGTTGGGCGAGGTACAATACCAGTTGACTCCGAGGTTCTGGTTGCATCCACCCGAAGGTAGCTCTCCGAGTATCTGCCAGCCCTGAGGAGTTTCGTACTCCACTACCCCCCCGTCATCATCGCTAAACTGAAAATTCTGTGCAAACCGGATTTCCGGAAAGCGGATGGTATCAAAGCCTGTGATTGGGGGAAAGCGGAGAATTTCTTCTGCATTATTCCGATACGGAAGTGTGCGTGAAGTGATCCATGCATTGGGAGCAGACTGTGCGGAATTTATGGCAGTCTTACCGGGTGTACCAAGCTCCCACTGGCGCAGACCCCCTTGTGAAAACTCGCCAGTAGCTGACCAGTTGCAATCATCGAAATTAGTAAAAATCGGAACCGATAACTGACCAAAACCGGTTACATCTTTGCAATATTCATTGTTAAACGTATTGACATCGCCGGTTACACCAGTTGAGGCACAAATTTTAAATCGTCCTACCGGCCATACGGGGGATACCGTTGGGGTAAACTGAACCGTCTGGTTGGGAGCAAGATTGCCTGTCCAGGTCGCATTGTATGTCACCGGAGTACCTGCACCCGATCCGCAATATGGGGTTATGGTATACGTAACAGGTATTGAAGTCAGTGTAGATGTGCCAAAATTACGGATTGTAAAAGTGGGTAACTGGCCTGTGCCGGCGGGAACACCCAGACCTGGTGGTTGTATATTTTCAATGCCGGCATCATTAGCTATTTTGTTGTAAATGTTTAAATTATCAATGGCAACTAAGGTAAGATTGCCACTGTTTTTTCGAAAGGCATTAATCTGAACTCTGGCAAACTTATTGGCAAACTGTTGGAGGTTGTACTCTCTGTATATCCAGGGTGAAATGTGATTGGTATGCGCATTTGCTCCTGAATTGACAATTCTACCGCCAGGAGGTGTTATCCAATTACTTCCGCCATCTTCCAAAAATCTAAATACCAATGAATCTACATCCGGAGCAAACATGTAATAGTAGAATGATACTACCGGATTCGCAATTCCATTGAAGTTCAAACACAAGGATTGCAGTGTAGCTGGGCTATTAAACTGCCAGTTACCCCGGGCAAAGAGATAATTTCCATAATTTGAAAAATCCGAAAATGGACCAGTACCTTCTATCGGATGAGGTAAGCCATTACCCACTCCCCACGCATATTGATTGAAGTTGGTACCGGTAGGAGCAGGGATCCGCTCCCATACTGTGGTAGCCATTGAGCCGTAATTTCCGGGCACGGTAAAGTTGCCCGGGACATTGGCTGCTCCGTCGAAGTTGACAATTACTGGAAAGGTGCTGTGATTTGCAGGGTGAATAATCTGAATATCCAGCGTATCATTTGTTTTGTCTACATCGCCGGGCACCGCTGTCCACACGCGGATATTATAGGTGGTGTTTGGAGTGCTGAGATTGGCTTTAGGAGTCAGGGTGTATATAATTTGTTGAGCAGTAATTAGATTTTGCTTTATCGTATCCCAAACGATTGGACCATTATTAATTCTAAACGCTATTGGGATGGCCTTAAGTGTGTCACAACCAAGAGATTGAACTCTGACTTGTATATCCTCAGTGGATGTATATCCGCAAAATCCATTGACAGGTTTTAAAATCTCCACAAGACGAGCGTCATCTGTAGTGGGATTGTATATTCTTACATTGTCGATCGCTATATCCGATAAAATTCCCGGTCCCCGTGTGGCAACAAACCTAAACTTAACAAACTTGCCTGTAAACGGCTTGATATTAACTACTGCCCGGGTGTAAGGGGCTGCTTTGGAGGTGTGTTGTTGACCGGTTACTGTGAATATACCGTTGATCCAGGTAGATGTAGTACCGGAGTTAGTATCGATATCAACACGAAGCGTACCCATATTTTGGCCAAACATGTGGTAGTAAAATTCCAAAGCGGAGCAAGAGTCTTGAGGTAGTTGAATGCATGGTGTCTCAAGG
>CALFUW010000010.1 GCA_937929815.1 uncultured Flavobacteriales bacterium
TCGCCAAAGGTAGCCCCCTGGCTCAGCTGGCCACGGATGGTGCTGATCATCTGATGAACACTGGCAAAGGTGTATATTCCAAACAGTTCGTCTACGTGTACAGACCCGGTCTCGCAAATCCGAGATAAATCGTTTCGGACAAGATCCACAATCATTACATTTTCGGCGCGTTCCTTCATACTCTCATAAAGGTGCATCTTCAACTTTTCATCCTCCTTGTCAGTTGATCCTCTTCTGATTGTGCCTTTAATAGGTTGAGAATATATAATGCCATTTCTCACTGTAAAAAACCGCTCCGGTGAATGGCTCAGTATTGCAATGTTTCCAATTTTAAACAGTCCACTCATCGGCGCTCTGCTCCGTTGCAATCTTTGAAACCATAAACCGGGAATTTCAGGCAATGGATCCTCTGATGTATAAAAAACACAGTAATTCATCTCATAGATATCTCCCCGATAGAGGTGCTCCTGAATTTTATAAAATGTGGATATGTATGAATCTCTCGATGTAACCGGAATAAAATCCGGAAATTTGATCTGTGAATGATCAAGGAGTACAATCGTTTGAATACCTTTTAGTACCTCGTCAAAGGATTCTGCATCTTCAGCCAATAGTTCGGCAAAAAGCGTTTGACTTTTTGAATAAAACACCCAGCGGGGGGTAAAAAAGATGGCATCGGGCGTGTTGAAAAATGAAGTTTGCTGACTGATTTGACCAGACAAAGTACTTTTTAAATTGTATGCCAATAAAAATCCCATCCAATCATCGAATCCAACCGGAGGAATGGGATGAATCTCCTCCCACCGCATATACCTTTTGGCTCCGGCAAAGAATATCCAGTCGTACTCGTAGAATCTGTCCTGTGTATGCCCGCCGGTGTCAAAGAGCATACACTCCGGCTGAACGTATCCCCAGCGAATGAGCTTTTGGTAAAATTCATCCGGCGAATGATTGTCGATCGTGAGAATCATTCGTCTTTGAGTTTCAACGTTAGACATGATCTCTCTATGCATGGAATCGACTAAAGGGATTTGAGAAAGGAGTTCAACGCGGGGATTAATTCCCTCAGATTTTCGATGTGACTCATGTGTCCGGCCTTGAGTATATAGGGTTTAACATTCGGGGCATTCAACTGATCGTCTAAGGACTGACCAATAAACACCGGATCCTCCTCTCCGACAATGTGAAAGACCGGAAATGGTGCAAAGTGCAGAAGTACCGTGCGGTCAGGCCTGATTTTCATACCTTCCAATGCGGCTACGATCCCCTGTACGGATGTGCTTGCTGCGATCTCTGACTGCTCTTCAATTTGTGTTTTATATAACTCATGCGCCCATGGCGCAAACAATCCTTGAAAGGTAGTTCTGGCAAACAGCTGGGGGTTTTTCTTCGCAATTTCGATCCCCCTGTTTCGGTTATGGATTTTTTCTTCGCTATCCGCAGAAGCTGTAGAATGCAACAAACAAATTGCCCGAACAGATTCAGGATACAGCTCGCCAAATGCAAGAGAGACGTATCCACCCATCGAGTGTCCAATCACTGCAGCTTTTCGTACTTTCAGTTTGGCCAGCACTTCCTTTACAACTTTTGCCATTTCTTCCATAGTGTGCACATAGGCAATGCACTGGCTTTTGCCAAAGCCGGGCAAGTCAATAAAAATATGCCTGAAAGCAGTTGGTAGATGGTCTATGAGGTATGACCACATCCGGCTGTCTTCTAAAAATCCATGAAGCCAGACTATTGTTTTTCCACGCGCATTTCCATGGCTGTAGTAGGTGATTTTTACATTCTTATAGAGCAGATAATCTTCGTTCATAAAGTACAGATGCAATATTTAGCTAAAATAATGCACTACGAATAACCGATGTGAAAGAGGGCGTCTCCCTTGTGCACAAGCGGTATATTATTATGCCCGATGATGTAGCCGGATACCGTCGAAGTCACAGGAATGTTGTAGAGATTATACGGATTGTGAATATACCCGATGATCTCCCCGTCTGCCACATCTTGCCCGGACTGTTTTAAGAAAGTAAAAAGACCCGAAGCTTCGGCTCTAACCCAGGTAGAATTGGAACATATTATAGATTTCTGGGCAGAGGATGCACCTACTTTCACCATTCCAAAGTGTCGGAGTACTCTCCGGATTCCTTTCAATCCCTCTTCGATGGCAAGGGTATCAAAACGCATGGACTCACCACCCTCATAGACCACAATGGTCTTCTCCATTTGAGCAGCAGTAGCTCTCAATGAACCATCGATGACTGAAGAATACAGCGTAAAAGGCGCGTTGAAAGCTTTGGCCAGTTCAGCAGCTTTTTCATCCCGCTTATCATAGCGTATCTGTGGATAGTTTGTTCTGCTGGCTCCGCCGGTGTGAAAATCAATGCCAAAGTCGATAAGAGGAAGGATTTTTCTGCTGATGATTGATGCTACAATCGAGGCAAGTGAACCGTCTGGATTGCCCGGAAATGATCGGTTTACATCTTTTCCGTCCGGCACATCCCTCGAAAAGTGAATGAATCCGTACACGTTGATGATCGGCAGGGCTATTACAGTGCCTGAAAGCAACTGGTGAATCCATTTGCTCGCCACAACCCTGCGTATGATCTCTACCCCATTAATTTCGTCACCGTGCAAGCCTCCCGAAAGCATAATGACCGGACCCGGATTTTTGCTCCGGTACACAAATACCGGCATATGAATGATGGTACCTGATGGCAAACGGGCAACTTCAATTTCAATTCTCTTATGTGTACCGGCGCCGACCGGCTGTGTGTCGATCAGGATTTCATCCATTTTCCGGTATAATTAAATGGAGTAATGGTTAATAGCTCCTTTTTCACTTCTTCGCGGACATTGAGTTGATGGATAAAATCCGCAAATTCAGCTTGACCGGGTGGAGATTCGCGACGACTCAATGCCTTGAGTGCTTCGTAAGGATTGGGATAATTTTCGCGACGCAGGATAGTTTGGATCGCTTCAGCCACCACAGCCCAGTTTTTTCGGAGGTCATTGTCAATAGCCACCCTGTTCACCATTATTTTGTCAAGTCCTCTCAGCAGGGATTTTATGGAGATAACTGAATGTGCCAAGGGGACCCCAATATTTCTAAGCACAGTACTATCGGTCAAATCGCGCTGAAGACGCGATACCGGAAGTTTTTGACTTAAAAATTCAAACAGCGCATTGGCTAGCATAAGGTTGCCTTCCGCATTTTCAAAATCGATCGGGTTCACCTTGTGTGGCATGGCAGAAGATCCTACTTCTCCGGCTATTACTTTCTGGCTGAAATATTCCATGCTTATATATTGCCAAATATCACGGCTGAAATCAATGAGTATGGTATTGATTCGCTTTAAGCAATCAAAATAAGCAGCCAAATGATCATAGTGCTCGATCTGAGTGGTTGGATAGGAACGCGAAAGACCAAGCTGCTCATTGACAAATCGATCGGCAAATGCATGCCAATTCACATCAGGAAAGGCAACATAGTGGGCATTCATGTTGCCGGTAGCACCTCCGAATTTGGCTGAAAAAGGAATTTGTAACAGCAGCTTTTGCTGATTTTTTATACGTGCGACAAACACATCCATCTCCTTTCCAAGCAGTGTGGGCGAAGCAGGCTGACCATGTGTATGTGCAAGCATTGGTATTTCAGACCACTCATGCACGGATGCCAGAAGCTTGTCAACGAGTTTTTGAAGAGTTGGAAGATAAATAACGTTCTGAAAATCTTTGAGCATCAAAGGAATGGCCGTATTATTTACGTCTTGGGAAGTTAAGCCGAAATGAATCCATTCTTTTAAATACCCCAATCCCTCATCATCAAATTTTTGTCGGATAAAATATTCCAATGCTTTTACATCGTGCCGGGTGATATTCTCTATCTCTTTGATTTTCAAGGCATCATCTAATGAAAACTGTTCCAACCAGCTTCTTAGGAGGTTCGTTTTATGGTCGTCAAACCCGGCATTCGGTACAATGCCTGTTTTACACAGTGCGATAAAGTATTCGATCTCAACTTTAAAGCGGTACTTAAAAAAAGCAAATTCCGAAAAATAATCCGATAGCTCATGTGTTTGACTGCCGTAGCGGCCGTCCACAGGAGATATGGCTAACAGAGGATGCGACATACAAAGGTATTAAGCAGCAAAAGTAGTATCTGCACTTTCAAATCTGGTCCAGGCGATGTCAGCTCCCGTTCTGTACCGCGAATCAGTCTCGCTAAATTCCACGTTTTATCCCAAAAATAAAAAAAGTGTAAGCCGGGATATCAGGGGTCTGTCTTACAATCCGTTGCATACCTGTATAAATCTATTTTCACACCGGGTTGTGCGACATCCTTTGCCTTAATCCCGAGTGGATTGATGGAGCCAGAATGGCTCCATTCACTTGTACCGACCGGCACCGCAGGGCTGATATTTAATACAATCCATCCCAATAAATATCTCCCATAGCAAGGGATTTAAAATTTTTTCAAAAGTCCGGTTGATGGCATCACACGTCAGCCTGAGAAAGTATTTTGAAAAGGGGCCGGGTACTGACCTCTAGAAAATATGCCCGAATCCAAAGAAAAACTGACCGCCTTCGCGACTTAGTCCATAGTCGAGACGGATGATGGTCGATTGATTCCAATTCACACGACCTCCGATCCCGGGAGCCCCAACCCATTGTCTGAAGCTAAGTTGCCGTGGGTTGTCAAATACGGATCCGAAGTCATAAAATGGAGTAATTCCGATGGAAAAGTGCTGATTGCGGATTTTAAAATCATAAAAGCGCGTGCGAAGTTCAAGATTTACGAGCGTGACGGTCGGAGCAAGAAAGCGGGCCTCCCGAAAGCCACGGATAGACCGCCCTCCGCCCAACACAAGTATTCCACCAGCTTCGGCCTGAGAGCTCAGATCCCACATTTCAATAAAGTTGATACGGCTTCCAAATATGTGCCCAAACGCTGCCAGACCGGCAAAGGTGATTCGGTTTTTATCCTTGTTCCAATGGTGTAGAGTTGTAAAGTACTGCGCCTGAAGCATAAATTTATTAAAGCTGAAAGATGACCCGAACCAGCGATCAGAATATTCGTGTGAATACTGCAGAAAAACCCCGTTTGAAGGATCCGGCTCAAAATCGCGTGTATCGTATATGACAGCCCATGCCAGCATAGAGGTAAACAGGTAGGAATCATCACCCGTAAAGCCTACCAGATTAAATCGCTCCCAAGTACCATCAGCTCTTTGCTTGTCCACAAGTGTCGGATTATGAATCGCTTCTACCTTCTCCCCATCGAGTGTTTTCACCTCAAAGCGCTCCCCCTGATAAGATGAAAACGAAGTAAAGAGTGCTTCGTAGCCAAACATAAGTCGCAGCTTACCCCCCATCAGTACACGCTCTCCGAGAATGTTGTAAAGCTGCTCGCGCTGAATCATGCTGTTGTAGTTGATATCTGTGTAGAAGTTTCCGTCAGCACCTTGCTCCGCCAGTTCCAGATTTTCCTCATACGCATTGACCCTGCGGAACTCCCGTACCAAACCTGTACGTTTATCCCGAAATGAAAGCGGACGGATAAAATCTCGTCCGATCCCCCAGTATTGAGCGTTAGGATCTTCCCAAAGAACAGCATCTGCCCGAAGCCTCCATTTGGAGTTAAATAGGTAAGGTGCATCATAATTGAGAGCGTATCTGACCCTTCCGTTTTGAAAGATAAAGAATTCAGCGTTTAATCTGTGCCTGTAGGGAGTAAATTCAAAAAAAGGATCGTCCTTGGTGCTGTTCCAAAAAAGAAAAGCATTTCCACCAATTCCAAATCCACGGATCGGATCAAATTCAAACCGCGGTACACCGGTTACAAAAAATCCTTCTTTTTTGTCTTCGAGTTCGGCATCAGGCATTCTCTTACTCGGATCAATGTAAAAAGGAAGCCGGTCTTCTGTGGGTTCTGTGACGGTCACTTGTGAAAAAACGGTCGAGCTGAAAATTAGCGACAAAAAAGTGTACTTGATTTTCATCATTTCAAGAGAATTAGTAGGTTTAATATTGAGTGATTATAATTTGAAAAAAGTGGTTGCGACGCCGAAGTATATCAGTAATCCTGTGATATCCACAACGGTAGTAATGGCCGGACTTGCTGCTACAGCGGGGTCACCTCCGAATCGACGTACTATCAACGGGAGAGAGGCTCCGATCACAGTAGCGGTAATCACCTGAAGTGACAGTGCCAGCGAAATGACCAGAGCTACCACCGGAAGATTAAACTCGGCAGGTATCTCTGTCTCCCAGCTCAGAAACAAAACCTTACCGAAGGCCAAAATTCCAAGACAGATTGCCAGCAGACTGGACACTTTTGTTTCCTTCCAGATCACGCGAAGCCAATCGGAAAAGCTTAATTGCCCTAACGCCAGTGCCCTCACAATGACCGTGGCAGCCTGACTTCCTGCATTGCCACCGGTATCGGCTACCATCGGCATGTAGAGGGCGAGGATCAGCAATTTTTCGATCGCACTCTCGTAATTATGGATGATCATTCCGGACACAATACCCAGGGCGGCCAGTGAAACTACCCATATAGCCCGGCGCTTGAAGTGGTCCCACGTACTGGTGCCCAGATAGTCAAACTCTTTATTGGCCTCCACGATACCCATAAACTTTTGCATATCTTCGGTATGCTCTGCCCGAATTATGTCTATGGCCTCCTCATGCGTCACAATACCTACCAGTTGATCCTTGTGATTGATGATCGGCAGAGCCACCAGATCATATTTTTCAATTTTGGTAGCGATCTCTTCACGGTCATCGGTCACCCGTCCATACACAAATTCGGTGTGCATGACATCCTGCACCCTTTCGCCGGACGGAGCCATGATAAGGTCTTTCAGGGTGATAAAACCGATGAGTTTTTGCTCTTCGTCCACCACGTAGCAGTAGTAAATGGTTTTTTTTGAAGGCGCGTCCAACCGGATTTTTTCAATGGCTTCTGCGCATGTCATATCCGATTGCACCGTTGCAAAATCAGTACTCATGATTCCCCCGGCAGTCTCAGGCGGATAGGCTGAAAGGTGAATGACATCTTCGCGTGTCTTTTTGCTCAGGTAGGGCAACAATTCAGCTTGCTCCTGCTGTGTCAAATGCTGAAAGAGATCCGCCCGAGCATCCGAGGGCATGTATTCAAAAATTTCAGCAAAGCGCTTCCGCGAAGAAGTTTTGAATAAATCAATTTGCTTGACAATATTGAATTCAGAGACCAACAGTCCTTGCTGTGCAGGAGTAAAGTAATCCAAAATACTCAAGAGATAGCTTTCGTCTACCAAATCGAGAATTTCGGCCACCTCCACCACAGGCATTTTTTTGAGCATTGGCACCAGATCAATGATCTGATCGATTTGCTCAAAGTTTTTTACAAGATTTTTCAGATCAACGGTATTCATCATGGTATCCTTTTCCGGTTAAGCTTCCAGTATTGCATCTGACTTCCATTCCACCTCAGTGACTCCATACTCCAGGGTAAGTCTTCCGGCGAGGTTTTCTATATCGGTATTGTGATTGCCATTGGCTACTATCTGTGCTTCAATTGCAGCTGACCCGGGGTCGACATCTGCGCTCTTCAGCGACCGAAGCTGGAGGTGGTCATCTTTTTTGATAAAATTCACGATACGCACACGGATGAGATTTTCAACATGTTCCTTGCATTTGATGTGTATAGTGTACTGATATAATCCCGAATCCTCTTTACGGGTTGGGATTCTGTTAATCCAATGTCCCAATGGTCTAAAGAGCATATGTGTAAGCGTAATGGTCAATGCTGTAATGAAAGCAAAAGAATACATTCCGATTCCTGCCAGAGCTCCGACTGCTGCTGAGCACCAGATTGTAGCAGCGGTATTAAGTCCCTGTACATTTAATCCATCCCTAAGGATGACACCACCCCCTAAAAAGCCTATACCGGTGACAATCTGACCAATGATCCGGGTAGCATCGCCTATATACACCTCTTCGTTGGAAGACGTGATGGCAATAGAAATCAGCGTAAAGGCAGCCGAACCGGTCGATACCAATGTATTGGTGCGTAGTCCGGCACTCTTCTGACGCCACTGACGCTCTAGACCGATCAACGCCCCCAGCAGCACTGCAATGGACAGCCTTGTAAGAAAAATCCAAATATTCATTACTTTGCTTTTTCAGTAAATAATGATGAAAGAAAAATGCCAGTAATAATTATAAATTTCAAGCACAAAATTACCAGACCTTTGTTTCAATGGTCATTAGAAAATCATTAGAAAAAAATTAGAAATCAATTAGAGATGTCCATTTATGTATTTCCGAACACGTGCACATAAAATTGGACAATTCTACAATAAAGTGTCGAAGACACCTTCTTACACTTCACTTTTTCAGACCAGCAGGCGTAGCCGCTCAGCGCACAACTGAATAGGGGAAGGCTGTTGTTAAAAGAATAAAAAGTAAACTATGAAGAACAAAAAGACACTCATAAAAGATAAAAAAAATACTTCTATTCTACTCTTTACCCTTGATGGTAACGTAGCGATTAGAAAAAAACAATTATAAGATAGATCGACCTACAGATTTAATGATCCAGGATCTTCTGATTTTGTTTGAGAAAATTGAATAGTCACACTGTTTTTTCCTATAAGAGGAATCAATTTTTGGCTAAATGGCGTAGGTGTTTAATGTGCGAAAAAAGAGCGGTTCGCATCGTAGGATACTCAATATAGGGTAAATTGTATTCCAAACACGTTTGCTTTATGATATGGCTGATTTGAGGATAATGAACGTGAGAAATCAGTGGAAATAAATGATGCTCAATCTGATGATTTAAGCCTCCTACAAGCCATGAAACAAATTTGTTTTTTGTCGAAAAATTCGCTGTGGTTTTCAACTGTAGAATTGCCCATTCATCTTCGATTTTATTTTGTGGCATTACAGGCATCGGAAACTTGGTCTCAGTGACGGTATGTGCCAGCTGAAAGACCAAACTCAACGCGATACCTGTAAACAAGCCATATATAGTAAATCCTACCAGCCAAGGAAAGAAACCTACCATGTAAATAGGTAAAATGACGAATGAGAATAGGTGAAAAACTTTAAAAAACCAGAAGAAAAAATGATCTTTGAATGAATACTTGGGTGCCGGCATTGAGCCTATCTTTTTCGAAAGATATTTTCTGTAATCTGTAAAAAATATCCAGAAGAAGTACAATAATGAATACACCAGTATAAAATACCAGTGCTGTATCCGGTGAATTTTGTATTTCGGCTGAGTTTCAGCTAATCTTAAAAAAGGCTTTCCGTCGATATCATCATCAATTCCGTCAACATTTGTATATGTGTGATGAATGTAGTTGTGCTTTGTTTTCCATAGATGAACATTCGCTCCTAAAAAGTTGATAGTCACTCCTGCAAGTTCGTTTATCCACTTGTGTCTGCTGAAGCTTCCATGAGCGCCATCATGCATAACGTTAAATCCGATAAAGGCTGTTAAACCTCCAAGTAGAACACACTCCATTACAGCTATCCAAAATACAGGTGTGAAAAACACTAAGTGAACATAGGTAACTGTAAATAAAACGATAGCCAGAATAGCTTTGATATAAAGCTTGATATTTCCGGTGGGTTCAATCTTGTTTTCGTGAAAGTAATGGTATACTCTTTTTCTCAGCTCGCTGTAAAAAGAATTGGTGGGCTTTGAAAATCCTGGTGCAATCATTCAGTCTTATTAAATAAAATAAATTAATAAACGTTTTAATCGGGCAAAAGTTGTGTATTTATTCTCTAAATAATCTTCATTTTTTTTGAAGTTATTGGAAAATAGCCACCAGGTCAATATTAAAACAAAGTTAAATACAATTTTCATAAAAATTGTGCATTGAATTTTTTGAAAAATAATCTCTTTTGCAGATTTTCTTTCAAAGAATCTAGTGCAGAAAGGTTGTGATTTTTTCTTTTTACTCTACAGATATCTTCCAGCGTATTTCTATGGTGGCCATTAAATCCCGTAAGGATCTTAAAAATCAATTGATTCTCACACACACAAGTATTCAGTGATTTTAAGAAATACTGCTGTAATGAAATATTCAGCATTTCAGCACAAAAAACATTCTAAATAGGAAAAGGAATCATCTGGTGATGCTAAATAAAAAAAACAATCAAAACAAAGGTTCACACGCGCTAAAGTAAGGATTTCCGATAAGTAGTTTCTGTACATTAGTAATGAAAAAACCGGCCCTTGGCCGGTTTTACTTAAAGAAAAAGTGGAAATTACAAGATCATCTTCATTGGATCCTCGAGCATGGATTTGAATGTCTGCAGAAAGGCTGCACCCGTGGCTCCATCTACCACGCGATGATCACAGCTCAAGGTTACTTTCATTACATGGCCCGGTACAATCTGACCATCCTTAACTACAGGAATCTGCTTGATGCTCCCGACTGCCATGATGCAGGCGTCAGGAGGATTGATGATGGCGGTAAATTCATCGATGCCAAACATCCCGAGATTGGATATGGTAAAAGTATTTCCTTCCCAGTCGGAAGGCTGAAGTTTTTTGTCTTTTGCCTTTTGAGCAAATTCCTTAACCTGAGAGGCAATGGCGCTAAGCCCCAACTGGTCGGCATGGCGAATGACCGGCACTAAGAGACCTTCTTCTACAGCTACTGCCACTCCTATATTGATGTCCCGGTTATAGCGTATCGCTTCACCTGTCCATGAAGTATTAATGTTTGGATGTTTTATTAGTGAGATGGCAGCTGCCTTGATAACCAAATCATTAAAAGAGATTTTAACATCAGAAATCTCATTGAGCATCCTGCGTACCTCCACAGCCCGATCCATATCAATTTCCATTGTGAGATAGAAGTGAGGTGCCGTAAACTTGCTCTCTGCGAGGCGCCGGGCAATGGTTTTGCGCATCTGAGAGATCGGCTCCTCGGTATAGGATACGCTGGCAGCGGCAGCCGGAGCACTTTTATTTGCAACATGTTGTGCAGTTTCTTCTTTTGATGCCGGTTTTTCGGGTTCAGACACCGGCTTGTAAGCGTCGATGTCGCGCTTTACGATACGTCCCCCTTCTCCACTGCCTTGAAGTTTCGAAATATCGATACCTTTTTCTTTAGCGAGTTTTCGGGCCAAAGGAGAGATTTTAATTCTACGGTCATTTGATTCTACCTCTACATCGATATCATCATCACTTTCGGATGGTCTAGCGGCAGGTTGCTCTTCTCTCTTGGCGGTCTCTTCACTTTCCTCTTGAGAGGCAGCCGGACTTTCACTTTTTCCATTAATCAGCTGCGAAATATCTTCACCTTCTTTGCCAAGAATGGCAAGGATGCTATCAACGGGCGCTGTACTACCCTCTTCCACACCTATATAAAGTAGGACACCTTCCTGAAAGGACTCAAACTCCATGGTAGCTTTATCTGTTTCGATTTCTGCAAGAAGATCTCCTTCTTTGACCTTATCACCTACTTTTTTATGCCATTTGGCCACGGTACCCTCTGTCATGGTATCACTAAGGCGCGGCATGGTTACGATTTCAGCCATCAGTTTTTTATTGAATGGTTATGAATGGATAATCTTTTTGTACATACACGTCCTCATAAAGTTGCTCAGGCTCTGGAAAAGGACTTTTTTCAGCAAAATCAACACATTCGTTAACCAGCTTCTTTACGCGGTCTTCAATTTGATTGATTTCATCATCGGTAGCCCATTTGTTTTCTTTGATGACATTGAGCACTTGGGTTATGGGATCTATCTTTAGATACTCATTTACCTCCTCTTTGGTTCGGTAGTGTTGGGCATCACTCATCGAATGGCCTTTGTAGCGGTAGGTTTTAATCTCAATAAAAGAAGGTCCTTTTCCGGCACGGGCATTGTCTACTGCTTCCCACACCCCTTCATACACATCTACAGGATTCATACCGTTCACCTGCCAGCAGGGCATTTCATAGCCGAGGCCGAGTTTCCAGATTTCGGTGTGATTGGCTGAGCGCTCCACAGAAGTACCCATTGCATAACCGTTGTTTTCAACGATAAATACGACGGGCAATGTCCACATCATTGCCAGGTTGAGGGTCTCGTGCAACGAACCTTGTCGGACAGCTCCATCACCCATAAAGGTAAGGGTGACATGAGGTAGGTTCAGATATTTATCGGCGAAAGCTATGCCTGCACCTACCGGAATCTGACCGCCTACGATGCCGTGGCCCCCAAAGAAGTTATGCTCTTTAGAAAACATGTGCATAGAACCTCCGTTGCCTTTACTGCATCCAGTTTTTTTACCAAATAATTCGGCCATGACTTTTCGCGGATCCAATCCCATACCAATTGGTTGAACATGATTGCGGTATCCGGTAATCATTCGGTCGCCAGGCTCCATCGCATACAAAGATCCGGCTAATACAGCTTCTTGTCCGTTATACAGGTGAAGGAAACCCCTGATTTTCTGTTGGATATAAAGCGCAGCAGCTTTATCTTCAAATTTTCTCCATAGCAGCATGTCTTCATACCACTTCAGGTACACTTCCTTAGTAATCGGCTTTTTAGGCATAAAACTCTCTTTAGAGGGCAAAAATAGATTGCTGATTGAAAAAGTAATCTCAATTTTTCAAATTAACAGAACAGTAAGTGTGCTTCTTACACTTTTATTTAAGTGAAGGGATATTAAATTTAATCGTTCTGAATACTGCCGGCAATGGCATTGATAAGTTTTTCAGCTAGTAAAAGGTTTTCAAATGTGTGTGAACTGAATTCGTCAGGCCAAACAACAGAAGTGAGAGCTGGCTCAAGATTACATCGGAGGCGCACGAATGCCTTCTGATCCACAACAGCCACTTCAAAGGGGCCCAATTGTCGGGATAAGCCTGTTTTTCCGAGATGATAGTCCACAAAACCATTGATCTGACCTGAAGGAGTCCGTGAGGTATCGGCCAGGGCTTCCATTTTGGTGAAGAGATACCCGCTCTCCCATGTCCAGTACATCGAGGGAAACTGTGGAGCCAGAGGGTCATTGGCATCTTCAACCATGGAAGGTTGAACTGTTGTATTGGTGACCGAATCCACTCCGTACAAGAGATACATTTTCCACTTACCCGGTGAAAGGGTGATCTTGCCAAGCATGTAGGTACGTTCACCCTCAAGGATCAATATGCGGCTGATAGAAGGTACTGTTGTATCACCCTTTTCATTCACAAGCACTATGTTGGACAAGATGTGCCGGATGTAGCGAAACTGAAATTTCCGACCATCGCTGAGTTCAATAAGTTTATCCGGCAAAAGTTCCGAAGTATCTAAAAAGTGAATAAAACTGAGTTCTAAATTTTTTACAACAGAATCAGGTTTGCTGATAGTATCCTCAGCTTTATTGCAACAATAAAATAAGATGCTTACAACAAAGATAAAAAAATTGGGTCTGAAGTGATTGGACATTTAAATAAAAAATTAGGAACTCCAATCTACGCAAAATTCTTCAAACTACACTTTTTAAATTTATCGAAATCTGGCAAAATCATTTGAAAATACATCAAAGAAATTCGGGAAAATTAAAAGATGCAAACAAATGCAGCATTTAAAGGATAATAATAGTCTCTTCAAAAATGGTTTTTAAAAATTTGATAGTCATCGAAACAACCAAAAGAAGACAATTCAGGCAAGATGGTTGGCTATTGATAAAGGTGATTCGTAGCATGATGTAATTTTTATTAGGATATCATTTAATGTTTTTTGTCATCTTTGTTAAATATTTCATAACAAGCATGAACAAAATCTACGTCCTGATTTGCTTTCTTTTTATCTCGGCATCATCTACATTCGGACAAAAAGTGCCTGTAGTCTTTAGCGTAAAAGACCGCCAAGGTCCCCTTGCGGGCGCGACCATCAGAATTTTTGATGAAGGTCAGAGCACATTGCTTGCAGGAGGCCTTACAAGTAGTGGAGGTGACATAGAGCTTTATATTGATCTCGAAAAAAGCCATTACGCCGAGGTAAGAATGCTTGGATACCGGAGCGAATGGATCCTGCTGAGAAAAAATATCCGTTCATATTCCATCGAACTGAAAGAAGAAAGCTTCGCTCTGCCAAATGTAGTCATCACAGCCTCTAAAACAGAACAACGCGTCGAAGAAACAACGGTCTCGCTTACTGTAATTCGTCCTAATCTTGTAGAAAATAAAAATCCCACGGATGTACAACAGACCATGAATCAGGTGCCCGGTGTGAATGTAAACGATGGTCAGGCCAACATACGGTCAGGCAGCGGATGGAGCTATGGTGCGGGTACCAGAGTACTATTACTCCTTGACAATCTGCCGTTGATCTCACCGGATGCCAACCAGGTACAGTGGACGATCGTGCCTTTTGAATCACTGGACCAAATTGAAGTCATCAAAGGGGCTTCATCGGCCCTTTACGGTTCGAGTGCAATCAATGGAGTCATAAACATCAGAAGCAGAAGCGACTATCGCAAACGCTCCTGGATCAACCTCTTCGCCGGAGCATATCCTCTGGCTCAGCGCCCGGAAATCAAATGGTGGAATGGTGTCCAATCCTTAGGAGGTGTACAAATGTCTTTTCAGGACCGCCTTGAGTCTGAAGATGACCCCAATAAGTGGTTTGGATACCTGGTCAGCGGAATAGGCCAATGGGATGAAGGCTATCAATGGAACTCTCCCGACAACCGCAGTCGTTTGTTTTTCAAGACCCATTGGAATCATTCAAAAAATTTTCAATATGGTCTGAACGGAAATATCTCTTACAGAAAATATGCATCTCCTCTGATTTGGGCCGGTGAGGACAAAGCACTGATCGCTCAGGACAGCAGCATCACCACAACGGAAGGTCTGACCTATCACTTTGATCCATGGTTTACATTTAACCAATTTAGAGAATCCGGGGTGATTCGTCACGAAGTGAACAGCCGGATTCTGGTAATTGACAACAATGCACGCGACGACTCCACCGTGTTTGATAATGCAAGTGAATCCTATCTTGCTCAATATCAAGTACAATGGTTATCAAAAACCGGATTAAAGATTACTGGTGGCATCTTTGGTCTATGGGCTGTGAGCAACAGTGAGATCTTCCTTGGCCGCCATACAAGCCGCAACCTTGCTGCATATATGCAAGGCGATTATCGGTTTAATAATTTAAACATCAGCGCAGGTGCCCGGTATGAGTCATTTATGCTCGACGACAGAACTCAGGACAAACCCGTATTCCGTTTTGGAGCCAATTACAAGATTGCAAAATTTACCAATTCCTATGCATCCTGGGGTCAGGGATTTCGGTTTCCTTCAATGGCCGAAGCATTTACACAGACCAATGTCGGATCGGTAAATGTATTTCCAAATCCGAATCTGAACTCTGAATTCGGAAATACCTATGAAATCGGACTCAAACAGCTCCTGGCCATTGGTCAGAAGCTAAAAATGCAGGCAGAATTTGCCCTCTTCAGAATGGATTTTGACGATATGATCGAATTTACATTTAACCGATGGGACACAACCGGTGGGCTTGCACAACTGCCCCGGCAACTGGGTTTTAAATCCATTAATGTAGGCGCAGTGCGGATTCAGGGGCTTGAGTTAACTGTTACAGGACTTTACCAGACTGACAAGCATAAATTTGAATTTCTGGCTGGATATGCCTTTGCTGATCCCAAAGTACGATACCCCGACCGACCGTTTATTTTCAATGAAATCACAGGTCAAAATATTACTTATGGCAGCCTTAGCTCGGATGACAGCACCGGTACATTAAAATACAGATACCGCCACCTGGTCAAAACAGATGTACAATGGACGCATGAGAGCGGTTACAGGGCCGGAGTATCCGTGCGCTACAATGACTTTATGAGAAATCTCGACCGGGTTTTTTATCAATTAATACCCGGTGTGGAAAGTGTGCACCAGCGTTTGAATAGGGGCGATTTTGTCCTGGATCTTCGCATAGGTTATCGATGGGAGTCAGGCATGATGGCCAATTTGATTGTTGACAACGCACTAAACCGGGAAATCATGATCCGGCCTGCATTTCTGGCTCCACCCATGCGCATCATGTTGCAATTTCAGGTACTAGTCGATTAATCTCTGCCCAGGGTATCCCAATGCTGTAGGTGCATAAAGATCTACCCTCACTGTAAACGGCATGATCCGACTTATTGTCCATGATCAAACAATATATGGCCTCTGTAGTTTAAACAGGATTGTAAGGAATGAGTCAAAATTTTCTTATTGAGCGGTGGTTTAGGGAAATCGGCTGGAAACCTCTCCCGTTTCAGAGCCAGGCCTGGCATCATATTGCTTCCGGTACTTCGGGTATCGTAAATGCGCCCACTGGCAGTGGAAAGACTTATTCTGTGCTGGGGGGAGTGATAGAAGCTCTTAAGTCCGCACCCCCCGTCGGCCTTGCTTGTATCTGGATTACGCCTATTCGGGCGCTGGCCAAAGAAATTGAGCTTAGTGTATTACGTGCTTTGGAGGGTTGCGGACTGCAATGGTCTGTAGGGATACGCACCGGCGACACAGAAGCAGCCGAACGCAGAGCCCAGGCCCGAAAAATGCCTGAAATTCTAATTACCACACCTGAGAGCTTGCATCTGATGATAGCCACCCGCGATAGTGAGCTGCTCTTGAGTCACGTTCGGTTTGTCGTAGTAGATGAGTGGCATGAACTTCTTGGCAGTAAGCGTGGAGTGATGCTTGAGTTGGCTCTGTCGTGGTTGCGGCACCATCGCCCTTCTCTACAGACATGGGGTATATCCGCCACCATTGGCAATCTGGAAGATGCTCTACACATTCTCCTGGGAAAAAATGCTCAACAGGGCACTTTAATAAAAGCGAACATACAAAAGTGCATTGAGGTAGAGCCGATTTTGCCCGACACTATTGAGGTAATGCCCTGGGCTGGTCATCTTGGCATCAAACTGCTTCAGAAAGTAATTCCTATCATCGAGCGGGGTCAAAGCACACTCGTTTTTACTAACACGCGTTCGCAGTGTGAAATCTGGTATCAGCAGATCCTTGAGGCAGCACCCCATTTGGCAGGTCAGATTGCCATGCATCACAGCAGCATCAGCAGAGAAATACGACATTGGGTTGAAGATGCACTCTATGACGGACGATTGAAAGCCGTGGTGTGTACCTCCAGCCTTGATCTAGGAGTGGATTTCAGACCGGTTGAAAATATTATTCAAATCGGAAGTCCAAAGGGAGTTAGCCGATGCATGCAACGCGCCGGCCGAAGTGGTCACCGACCAGATGCCACGAGCAAAATTTATTTTGTACCTACTCACACCCTCGAGTTGATAGAGTCAGCAGCCTTGCGTGAAGCCATCAGCCGACACATCATTGAGCACCGTGAGCCGTACATCCGAAGTTTTGATGTATTGATTCAGTGGCTGGTCACCTTAGCTGTAGGGCCGGGATTCAAGGCCGATGAAGTGCTGCAGCAGGTTCGTCACACACATGCTTTTGAGTCCATTAGCAACGATGAGTGGTATTGGTGTCTCTCATTCGTTACCACAGGCGGACGAACTCTGGCCGGTTATGATGATTTTCATAAGGTTGTCTGCAATGAGGACGGCCGGTATACTGTAAAAAGCAAGCGAATTGCATTGAGGCACAGATTGAGCATTGGTGCTATTGTAAGTGATACGGTAATGCGGGTCAAATTTCTGAATGGTGGATTTATAGGTACGATCGAAGAGTGGTTTATCAGTCGGCTTAAGCCCGGGGATGTCTTCTGGTTTGGCGGCCGTAGTCTGGAGCTTATCCGCGTCAAGGGACTTGAAGTGACGGTACGCTCCAGTCAGCAAAAGGAGGGCCTCGTTCCTAGCTGGATGGGAGGCCGAATGCCCCTTTCGGCTCAGATGGGTGCCATGTTGCGCAAAAAGGTTCAGGAGGCCTTTGATGACCGCACGTCGGACCCTGAACTGAAATGTATATCCCCTCTGTGGAGGGTTCAGGCCGAGAGAAGTGTGATCCCCGCTGCGCATCAGCTGCTTATAGAATATCTGATCTCCCGGGAAGGACATCATGTGTTTGTATATCCATTCGAAGGTCGATCAGTACATGAAGGAATGGCATCAGTACTGGCATGGCGACTGGCACTTTTTCAGCCCATCACCTTCTCTATTGCTATGAATGATTATGGCTTTGAGCTGCTCTCCGCCGACCCGATACCCATTGAGGAGGCGCTGAATTCGGATATTTTCAGCTCCAAACATCTTGATCGGGATATCCTTCAGAGTGTCAATGCCACAGAGATGGCACGCCGGAGGTTTCGGGACATCGCATCAATCGCAGGGCTTGTGTTTCAGGGCTTTCCCGGCAGACCGGTGAAAGAAAAACACCTCCAAAGCTCCTCCAGCCTGATTTTCAATACATTCTCAGAGCATGAGCCCGACAACCTTCTGCTGCGACAAGCTTACGATGAAATCTTTCAGTTTCAACTTGAGCAGAGCCGCATGCATGAAGCCTTTGGCAGAATTCAAGCACAGGAGATTATCTTAAAACACATAGAGCGTCCTACCCCATTCTGCTTCCCCATTATGGTGGATCGCCTCCGAGAGCGACTTACCAACGAAACACTGGAACATAGAATAGAAAAAATGCTACGTGATGCTGGCGTGGAGGTGATGAGTTCAAACAATTAAACATCTATTTTTCTTTCAATCTTTTGAATGAAATTAATCAAATTACTGATAATTTGTCAGTGGCTGTGAATTGCTAACTTTTTTTAATCTCAATTCGTCCTTTTTTATTGCAAATTTGATAGACATATCGATCAAGTGAAATTCAAATTTATTGTAAAAAGTATTGTTCTATCTTGTGCTTGTACCCTAACATCTTGCTCCTACAAACTTGCTGTACCAGAAGATTTTGCACAGACTGCTACATACAGTCCGGCACAGAATCGTCAGTCCTGGCCCTTCAAAAAGACAATGAATGTAGGTAATTATATGGCCACCAATATTCGTAGAGGTTGGACAGAGACGTATCACTTCACTTTCGTCATACGTTGGACAGGAGCTCGTGAGCGGTATCGATTTGTGGTCAGGGAATCTTCCCGACCTGATGATACAGTAGCTACCGTCTTCTGCTTCACAAAGATCCGGCAGGAAGACTTTACCTGGGTAGCCCGTCGAATGGGAGGAATACCCATAAAATATGAAAACCTTTTTGCAGTCACCATTGCCCTGCGCGATAGCTCAGGCCTGGTTCAGGAGTGGGAGATGGTCTATAACGAACCAATGATGTTTATATCCCCCAAGCAAAGAGGCACAGGTATTTTAAAAGGCCCGACAGGCCCAGTCTATGAACTCGAAAGCTATCATTACTTCCGACGCCCGTCCGGAAAGCGGCTGTGGTCGAATACGCCTATAGGATTTGCCATAAAGAAAAACGGCAAAGAATTAGCTATTGCAGATATCATAAACAGAGGTGGGTATTATTTGAGCACAGACCTGTCTGATTTTGAGAAAAATCTTATGACATCCGCGTGCATGGCGCTGCTTCTTCGACGTGACCTTCGCGACCGGCATGAAAAAGCAGATGTTTACTATGACTGATCACAGAGGACTGAATTTCAACACCAACCCTTCCACTTCCTCCCATTCGTCCTGGGATGGCTTTCCAAATGGAAAGTGATATACAAAGGGTTCCTCTGTCCGGGTGTATTTAAATCGTGCAGCCAGTGGATGATTCAGTGTGACTACGGTTGTCAGCCGGTTGTCTCCTTTCATGTAGAGCAGGATTCGGATTGCATCGCCTTTGAGAGATCTATTTTTATCCCGTAAAACGTATACCGTACCGGTAGATACTACGTATTTTTCCGGTTTAAATTCAGAGACCCAGCCAGAGATTCCGGCATTTATGTTTCCTTTGCGGCCAATGACCTTTTCAAGAGCAGTCTCAGGCTTGGTTGATTCATCAATTTTGGTTTTGAAAAGGTAGCCCTCAATGATCACCCTGTATTTATCCCTATGGCGGCCCATAGCCTCGGCTACTTCCGATACATCCCATTGCTGGGGCATCACTCCGATCTCTTTTCCACCAATAAATACAGAAGCCCCCTGCGCAATTCTGTGTCCGCTTATTTCCGCTTTTCTGACCATCACTTCGACGCTGGTCATATACCAATGATCCGTTAATGGCCTGGTGTACACTTCTGTTCCTTCAGGAATGGTAAAGAGCACTCTTACACCCGGCTTGGTATATAATTCTGCTTCTTTTTTGACTTTTTGGGCCGTAGTGGTATACATCACACCAAGCATAAACAGGAAGCTTGTGACCTTATTCATTATTCGAGGTTTTTAGCTTTATTCCAATATGCATCCATTTCAATAAGAGTCAAATCACTAAGCGAACGGCCATCGGCAGCAGCAGCGCTCTCCATGTACTGAAATCGCTGAATAAATTTTTTATTGGTCTTCTCAAGAGCATTTTCGGGATTTAAGTCAAGAAACCGGGCATAGTTAATGAGACTAAAAAGTACATCCCCAAATTCTCTTTCCATGGCTTCTTTGTTGCCCCTTTGGGCTTCATTATAAAATTCATTTAGCTCCTCCTGCACCTTTTGCCAAACTTGCTCTGCATGTTCCCAATCAAAGCCGGCTCCACGGGCTTTTTCCTGAATTCGTTGGGCTTTTACCATAGCAGGGAGGCTGGCAGGCACACCATCCAGTACAGATCGGTTACCTTCTTTTAACTTTAATTTTTCCCAATTGGCCTTTACCTCCTCTTCTCCAGATACACGCACCTCTCCGTATACATGGGGATGTCTGGCTATCAGCTTGTCACAGATTCCATTGAGTACGTCGGCAATGTCAAAATCGCCAGTCTCAGAGGCTATACGCGCATAGAAGACCATGTGGAGCATCAGATCACCGATTTCTTTTTTTATTTCATCCATATCCCGTTCGAGGATGGCATCTGCCAGCTCATAAGTCTCCTCAATGGTGAGGTGACGTAGGCTTTCCATGGTTTGCTTCTTATCCCAGGGACACTTCTCCCTCAGCTCGTCCATGATGGTGAGCAGCCGGTCAAAAGCCTTTAACTTCTCATCGCGCGAATTCACTCTACCGAAGGATTTTCTTCTCGTGCGGGTTCAGGATTGGTCGCAGCAGGTGCGTCGTCAACCGGGGGCTCGGGTTTGTCATCTGCCAGTCCGACCTCTACCAAAATATTATACCACTGAAATACTTTTTTAATGTCGCTGAAATAGACCCGCTCTTTATCGTAGTCTGATACGACTTTTTCAAATTCAGACCGAAGCCGTGATTCTGATTCCTTGTGGGAGGGTGCTTTCTGTCCATTGTAGTACTTGTACATCTCTGCGAGGATCTCTCTCAGCGGTTTATCTTCTCCGTATGTAAACATCGAGATATCATGCAGACTTGATGCATTCTGATTAGAACTTACGGGCATTTTGCGACCATCTGATAAATTTTCAACCAGAATACCTGTTCTGGTCGTAGATATCAGCCTGTACAAACCGGGCTTACCGGTGACGGCTATGATTTTCTTTAGATCCATGGGTTATTCGTTGTTTTTTTGAGCTGATTGGTGTGTTTTGTTTTGGGGGTTGCTGAGCCAGTGCTCGATCATTTCCATATCATTATACGGATCGGCATCTGTGATCTTCAGAAGGCTTGCAGCCTGACCAGCAAGCTCGTGGGTCGGATACTCATCTACCAATCTACTCCACATCTGTATGGCTTGCCCTGGCTGACGCAGATTATTGTCGTGTATCAATCCTGCTAAGAACAATGCCTGAGCTGCATAAGGCTGGCCTGCATTTTTGGTGTACACGATTTGCAGTTGACGCAGTGCATCTACCTCCCTGCCCGGAAAGAGCATGTAAAGGTTTGCTACCTTGATGCGATACACAGCCGAAAGGGTATCCAGAGGAAAGAGGTCGGCGTATCGGGTCATCTTGTCAATCAATAAGGAGGCTGCGCTGGTATCTGCATCTGGCAATGATGCAAAAAACTTCTCTTCCAGATGGCGGATTTCTGTAGAAAACTGGCCTGCATCATGGATTTCCTCTGCAGGCTCTGAAGACCTGCAAGCCCATATGCCTGCTGCCAAAAAAGCGAAACTGAAATATCGAAAGGCGATTTGTCTCATGTTTTGTAAAACCGGATTTTGTAGTTGCACGTTACCTTTCCTTTAAGAATGTTGTCAAGTTTTCCTCTGATCAATCTTTTTCGCAGCGGTGAAAGCCGGTCGGTAAACAAGATTCCCTCAGTGTGGTCGTACTCGTGCTGAATGATCCGTGCACGGATTCCTGAAAATTCGGCAGTATGTTCATTAAAATGTTCATCACACCAGGTCACTCGGATGGATTCATGCCGATAGACATCCTCCCGGATTTCAGGAATGGAAAGACACCCTTCATTAAAACTCCATTTATTGCCAAATTCTTCATCGATCCGGGCATTGATAAATACTTTCTTAAACTCTCTGATCCCGCTTTCCTCCGCAAACTGAGGATCATCGGCAAAGGGGGTGGCATCTACGATAAACAGCCTGAGATTTAATCCGATCTGTGGAGCCGCTAGACCGACTCCGTTGGCTTGATACATGGTTTCCCACATGTTTGAAATCAAGGTGTCCAATTCTTTGTAATCGTGGCTGACATAGGTACTTTTCCGCTTGAGTACAGGATCACCGTATGCCACAATGGGTAATATCATTCAATCTTTATTATTGTGTAAAACCGCAAACCTACAAACACTCTGCCATAATATAAAGCCGGTGATATCAGTCATTACCACCTTTACAATCACTTTTAAATCTTTTCTAAGAAGATGAAAAATTCGAAGTCCCACCCATTCTAAAGTGATAGATTCTTTTGATTTATTTTCTTGAGACAGAGGTCACGCCTTCTACTTTTTTCAATTTCTCTATGATTTTGGTGAGGTGCATTTTGTCTGCAACGACAAGGGTTATCTCACCGGAAAAGACGCCCGCCTCTCCGGAGATGTTGATGGCTTTGATATTGACATGCAAATCGTTGGAAATGATTTGTGTAACTTTATTTACCAGACCCATGGTGTCAATACCTTTGATCAGGAGCACAGTCGTAAAATTTCCAGATTGCTCGGCGACCCAGCGCGATTTGATCACACGATTGGCATAGTTGCTCTGAAGGGTTATGGCGTTTGGACAATCGTATCGATGCACAGTAATGCCGGATCCGCTGCTCAGAAATCCAAATACAGAATCACCAGGCACAGGATTACAACATTTTCCCATACGATATTCGAGCTTTTCATCATTTTGACCAAAGACAAGAATTTTAGGTTCATCCTCTGCGAGGACTGGCTTTCTGACTGTACCATCCTCGTGCGGGGTTCGGCTGAATTTATTTCGCAGATACGCCATAAATCCCCGGTTGTATTCTTTGGCAAACTCTTTTATGTCTTCATTGTCAATGATTTTGCTTCCGACCTTATAAAAAAGTTCCTGAGCATTTGCCAGTTTGAAATACTGCACCATGCGATTGATTACTTTTTCTGTCGGTTTGATTTTGATGTAAGACAGTTTTCGGCTGAGGATCTCACGACCCTGGTCTGCCAGTACGCGCTTCTCTTCGCGTAGCGAGGACTTGATTTTGGCCCGCGCTTTACTTGTGACTACATGATTGAGCCACTCTTCTTTGGGTTTTTGTTTTTCGGAAGTAATGATTTCAATCTGATCACCGCTCTGAAGTTTGTAATTAAGAGGTACAAGCTTGCCATTTACTTTAGCCCCCAGTGTTTTGAGGCCGATATCTGTATGTATTTCGAAAGCAAAGTCGATCGGACTCGAACCCGCTGGCAATCGCTTAAGGTCGCCCTTTGGGGTAAAGACAAAAATTTCATCCGACAGCAGATTGGTTTTAAAATCATTTACAAACTCCACAGCGTTCGATTCAGGACTTTCGAGGAGCTGGCGAATTTTTTCTATCAGTTTCTCCAGATGTGAATCATCTGAAGCATCCTCTTTGTACTTCCAGTGGGCTGCATACCCTTTTTCAGCTACTTCGTCCATGCGCTGGGAACGGATCTGCACCTCTATCCAATGTCCATCCGGACCCATTACTGTGGTATGAAGTGATTCATATCCATTGGATTTGGGGGAAGATATCCAATCTCTGAACCGTTCCGGACTTGGTTTGTAGAGACTTGTGACGATGGAATATACTCTCCAGATGTCGGCTTTTTCACGTTCGGGAGGGCTATTGAGAATGATCCGTATGGCAAACTTGTCGTACACCTCTTCGAAAGGGATGCCTTGCTTTCGCATCTTCTTGCGAATCGAGAAAATGCTTTTGGTCCGATATTTAATAGTGAAGTCTAACCCTTCACTTTGTAGTATTTGCCGGATTTTTTCGGTAAATTGAGTAAGGTATCGTGTATCATCAGCCTTTGACTCGCGGAGTTTGCGTTCAATCTCGGCATACATCTCAGGCTCAGTGTATTTGAGAGAGAGGTCCTCAAGCTCTACTTTTATATTGTATAGACCCAGGCGGCCTGCTAGAGGAGCGTACAGATAGAGGGTTTCGGAAGCTATTTTGACCTGCTTGTGAGCGGGCATATCTTCCATCGTCCGCATGTTGTGGAGTCGATCGGCCAATTTGATCAGTATTACCCGGATATCGTCCGATATGGTAAGCAGCATTTTTCTGAAATTCTCTGCCTGTACAGATATATCGATGTCTGATACGAAGGATATTTTCGTCAAGCCATCGATGATTTTGGAAATGTCCTTGTTAAACAGACGCTCGATGTCTTCCAATGTGTAATCGGAATCCTCTACAACGTCGTGTAACAGTGCACAGGCGATCGATGTGGGACCGAGGCCTATCTCACGGGATACAATGATAGCCACTTCCAACGGATGTAAGATGTATGGCTCTCCGCTCTTACGCCGGACACCCTTATGAGCATCCACTGCTACATTAAAGGCCTTTCTGATCAATTGCTTATCTGCACTATCGATCTTTCCTGTACAGCTTCGCAGCAATGCGCGGTATCGGTTCAGGATTTTTCGCTTGTCTTCTGTATTTTGATCTGCATGGAGAACATCTGCCGACATAGTTTCATGTAAAAGTTTTAAATAAAATAAAGGGTACCGAGTCGTGTTATAAACTCAAATGTACAAAGAGTTAAAACAGAGTAGAAATATTCTGCCGATTTGATTTTTCAAAAAAATATATGTTTAGCAAGTGCCTTCTTCGGAGGCTTTTTTTAGTTGTTTCGAAGTCATGCGGGTACCATCGTGGCTCCAGCCCGGAGGACCAAATACGTACATGAATGCGCTTCTGGCATCCGGTGCTTTTTTTAGATCTTCAAAAATATCCTTCCACTCATGGAAGGCAATTTGTATGGGATTATGCGTGTAAATATTTTTAGTCAAACCATAAGTAGGTCTTTTGTCTTCAGGGGTGAATGTGCCAAAGAGTTTATCCCAAATGATGAACATTCCGGCATGGTTTCGATCCAGATACCGAGGCTCACTGGAGTGGTGAACTCTATGGTGCGAAGGGGTATTAAATACGGCTTCAAACCAATGAGGCAGTCTGTGAATGGTTTCAGTATGAATCCAAAACTGATAGAGCAGATTGATGGATTGCATGGTCATAACCATAAGCGGATGAAAGCCCACCAAAGGCAACCACATCCAGAATACAAACCCGCCGGAAAGAGTTCCGGTCCACGTTTGCCTGAGAGCGGTGGAGAGATTGTAGCGCCGGGAGGAATGATGTACCACATGGGATGCCCATAGGTACCGTATACTGTGCGACCAGCGATGGTACCAGTAGTATGTAAAGTCATCTGCAAAAACCAGAATCGCCCAAACCCACCACCCATGACCCAGGTCAAAGATCCGATAAGACCACACCAGATAGTAAAAAGAAAGGGCTATTCCCTTGCCGACAAGATTGGTCAGTACATTGCCGATTCCCATGGCAAGGCTGCTAATGGTGTCTTTAGTATCATACAGATGCCTCTTTGTAACTTCGGAAAATATCAATTCAATCACCAGAAGAAGTACGAAGGCCGGAATAGCGTAGTGTATGAGACTTGGCATATAACTGACACGTTTTAATCAATGATTATAAGCAGAACAAACAGTTAAGATTTCAAATTTAATCTTTCTTAATTAAAAATGGTTCTTAATTTGTCTTTTGGCAATCCGGAATTTCTATGGCAGAAACGATAAAGCATAAAGCGCTCCCACGTTTTTTCAAGATGTTGGGAAATTATCGAAAGGAAATATATTACATTTTTTTATTGGGGATTTTTACTGCTGTAGTAAATCTGAGCTTACCTCTGGGTATTCAAGCCATTATCAACCTCATAATGGGAGGGCGTGTTTCCAACGCATGGATTTTATTGGTCGTCATCGTTCTTATTGGGGTCGTGCTTGCCGGATTTTTTCAGATACTGCAAATGTCACTTGCCGAAACCATTCAGCAAAGGCTGTTTATACGAGCTACCTACGAATTGGGCTATCGAATGCCACGCTGGGACTACAATTATCTGATTCGAGATTATCCACCAGAACTTGCCAACCGGTTTTTCGATGTAATGACGATCCAGAAGGGATTACCAAAAATTCTGAAGGACTTCATTTCCGCGTTTATACAAATTTTATTCGGCTTGCTGTTGCTATCATTTTACCACCCGTTTTTTATCTTTTTTGGTTTGTTTTTGATGGTCTATTTGATACTCATTTTCGTGTACAGTGGGCCTAAGGGCATGAAGTCAAGTCTTATGGAAAGCAAGTATAAGTACAAAACAGCATTTTGGCTTGAAGAAATCGCCCGTGTGCTCCCGTCATTTAAATTGGCCGGCGGTTCGGACATTGTAAATGAAAAATTAAACCCCATTGTCGAAAATTATATTAAATATCGCAAAGAACATTTCAATGTCCTGCTTTTTCAATTTGGAAACATCGTCGTATTCAAAACCATCATCACCGGAAGTTTGCTCATTCTCGGTGGGATACTGGTCATCAACAGGAATATCAGTCTCGGACAGTTTGTCGCGAGCGAAATCATCATTATCATCATTCTCAATTCTGTAGAAAAACTAATGTTGAGTCTTGAGGTCATCTATGATGTATTGACCGGAACTGAAAAGCTCGGTCAGGTTATGGATGTGCCCTTAGAAAAGTACGATGGAGTGAACTTTAATGACCTCGAAAACGGTAAGCCTGGCCCAATTGCTATCAGTTTTAAAAACATTTCATTTAATTTCGATAAGTCAAAAAAAACAAGACTATCGGACATCAATCTCGATGTCAAACCCGGAGAGCGCATCTGCCTGAGCGGCCCCAACAATTCGGGCAAATCTGTGCTCCTTCATATAGCTGCCGGATTGTATACAAACTATACCGGATCGGTAATCATAAACGGAATGCCGATTCAAAACATAGAACCATTCAGTCTGCGCAGACGCATTGGCGACAATTTAAGTGACCAGAATATCTTTCATGGTTCGATACTGGATAATCTCATTATGGGTCGTCAAGTGGATTACAATCAAGTGGTGATGCTTTGCGATAAGTTAGGCCTCTCTCAGTTTGTAAACGAGCTGCCTGATGGCTACGAAACAGAAGTCTTTCCAAACGATCGCCGGATTCCGAAAAGCTTTTTTAAAAAAATACTTTTGGCGCGTTCGCTGCTATGTAATCCCGGCCTTCTCCTGCTTGAAGATATCTTATCCGAACTGGAAACAGGCTACAGCGAGGCAATATCTGAGTATCTCACCGATCGAAATCATCCATATACCCTTCTGGCAATTTCAAACCTGTACACCTTTGCCAAAAAATGTGACCGAACCGTCATCATCGAAAAAGGCAAAATAATTGCATCGGGCAAGGTGGATGATCTGATAAATGACGAGTACATCCGCTCAATGTTTAGATTCAATATCGAAGGCTTAGAACCCTAATAAATACTTGTAGCGATGCTCAATATATCGGACAACGAACCAAAAAACATTATCAAAGTAGAAACTACCAAAGCGTATAAGTATACGAGTATTCCTATCTTTTTCAACTACCTGCCCAAGGTGATGTGGAGCCTTTTGGCTTTGCTTATCATCATTCTCTTTGTGCCATGGACTCAAAATGTACAAGGATTCGGTCAGGTGACGGCTTTCAGGCCCGAACAGCGCCCTCAGACCGTACAATCTCCCATCCCCGGCACCATTCGGCAGTGGTTTGTCAGAGAAGGTGACACAGTCAATGCTGGTGATACATTGGTATTTATCACAGAAATCAAAGATGAATACTTCGACCCAAATCTTCTCGAAAACCTTACAGCCGAATTACAGGCCAAACAAGCAGCCCTGATTTCGTACAAAGACAAGGCAGAGGCTCTTTCTCAACAAATTAAAGCTTTAAAAGAAAATCAGGAAATTAAGCTTCAACAGGCCATTCTTAGAGTACAAGCCGATAGCAATGAATACGAAGCAGCCAGGATGCAGTACAAATTTGCCGAAATTCAATTTAAACGGACAGATACACTGTATAATGAAGGCGTAAAAAGCCGGTTTGAATGGGAGCGAAGCAATCAGGCCTTTCAGGATGCAACTGCTAAACAGACGGCAGCCCGCAACAGATATTTACAGTCAAAAGCGGATCTTCTCGGCATACGGGCTGAATTTGCAGAAAAGATTTCAAGTGCTGAAAGCAACAGACAGTCTGCGATCAGCGATTATTTCACCACCAATGCTGAAATTGCCAAGCTTCAAAGTAAAATTAATTCTATTGGTGTCCGTCAGAGCTTTTATTATGTCACTGCTCCACAAAGGGGTATGGTGACCCGCATGACCCGCGTAGGTATCGGAGAAAACATCAAAGAGGGAGAGCCCATCATGGAAATCATGCCCCTGCAATATCAGATTGCTGTCGAAGTGTTTGTCAGGCCGGTTGATTTACCCCTGATGCACCTCCACGAAAAAGGCAGGATCGAGTTCGATGGGTGGCCCGCAATTGTCTTCTCAGGATGGCCAAGCATCACCTTCGGTACCTTTGGAGGAGAAATTGTAGCCATAGATAACGTACTAAGCGAAAATGGCATGTACCGCATCCTGATGGTACCTGACGCTGAAGATGTGCCCTGGCCTGAGCAAATACGATTTGGATCCGGAGTTAGAGCCATACTGCTTCTCAAAGACGTCCCCGTATGGTATGAAATCTGGCGGCAGCTCAACGGCTTTCCACCTGAATATTATACCCCTGAAAACAAGGGCGCTGAATTGGGAAATAAAACTAAAAAAACAGCATCTAAATGAAATGCTGGCTTTTTCTGGCAGTTTTTTCCTTTGGTACTACACGTGTTTTGGGTCAGTTTGACCCATCATTTGACTCGGCGTACGTCATGCCTCTTCAGGACTTTATCCAGGTAGTGATAAAAAATCATCCTGTATCCGCTCAGGCAAAGCTTTTACCTCAGGAAGGAAGGGCTAGGCGACTGATGGCCAAAGGATCCTTTGACCCGGTCGCTTTTTATTTTGCTTCTGGCAAGGATTTCAACGAAAAGCAATACTATCGGTACCAGGATGGAGGAATTGAATTTTTTACCTATCCGGGTGTCAAATTCAACGCTATGTGGAGCACTGCCGGCGGGGACTTTTTGAACCCTGAAAGCAATTTACCCGTAGGTGGATTGCTCGCTCTTGGTGCGAGTATCCCTTTGCTTCGAGGCCTCCTTACAGACGAAAGGCGGTTGGCACTGGAGCAGGCCAATCTCTTCAACCGGTATTCCGTCTTCATGCAGCGCCGAATGCTCAATGACCTGCTTTTTGAAGCCATATCCGACTACTGGATGTGGTCCTTGCGATTTGCAGAGTTTCAGATGCGTGACCGATTTGTAAACGTAGCGAAGCAGAGATTTCAACTCGTCAAATCCGCCTTTATCAATGGAGATCTTCCGGCAGTGGATACTTTAGAAGCCTACATCCTGGTGCAATCAAGGGAAATTGCTGCGGAGCAGGCTCGCGCATTGCTTAATGACGCCCGCCTCAAACTTTCTAATCACCTCTGGAGCCCAGATGGTGAGCCTCTCGAACTTTCATGGCTGGCGATTCCTCAAATTCTGAATGCTCCGTTAGAGTTTCCAATAAGTTTTGATAGTATTTTGAAAATTTCCAATCAATTCAATCAAATCAATCCTGAAAGCCAACTGCTCGACTATCAGATTCGACTTTTGGAAGCCGAACGAAACTTTCGAAGAAACGAATTGCTTCCAAAATTTAACTTTAAGTACAACTTTCTGACCGAACAAGTCGGATTTGCTGCCGGAGATGATTTTTTTATCTCACCGAATAATTACAAGTTTGGAATTGACTTCTCCATTCCTCTTTTTCTAAGACGCGAAAGAGCTGCCCTGCGCATCACTGAAATTCGCCTAACCGAGGCACGTCTGAATCGAGACAACCGCCAGACAGCGCTCTTTCGCCGGATGCAGCAGGAAGCATTCCTTCTTGAAAACCAATTCGAACAAATGAACCT
>CALFUW010000011.1 GCA_937929815.1 uncultured Flavobacteriales bacterium
AAAAAATCCCAATGGCGACATCATTGAAGCGATCCTGCGTCTTGGAAATGTCTTAAAAAACAAAAAACAATCTGACTCAGCAAGGAGAGATGCGCTGCTGATGTTTGTGCACCTGGTAGGTGATATCCATCAGCCTCTGCATGTGGGCAGAGGTGACGATCAAGGCGGAAATATGGTTCGTGTGATGTGGTTTAGTGCCAGATCTAATCTTCATCGCGTATGGGACAGCGATATGATAGACTCGTACAAGCTTTCATATACCGAATACACCGACGCCATCATTAGGAAATATGGATCTAGCGCCAAACAATGGATGTCAACCGACCCAGTGGTATGGGCGGTGGAATCGATGCAAGTCAGAGAGCAGGTGTATGACTTTGACCCCGATATGCCATTAGGATTTGTGTATCAATACAGGATGAGAGACTTGTATGAATTACGCCTCTTTCAGGCTGGTGTCCGGCTGGCCACCTTGCTGAATCATCTGCTAGGGTAACAGGTTTGGAATTTCGGTGTGTTTTGGTACGTGCAATGCACGTATCCTACATATGACTTAATATCCTTCTTAACAAAAAAATATCCTGATTTGTGAAATTTCGCTGTTGGAAAAAATTTTATTCTTATTATTTGTATCGGAAAACGAAATCAACACCAACCATTAACTCTCACACCATGAAAACAATAGTAAGCCGCCGGTCTGTTAATTTTCTCAACAAGAGCATTGCCAATCAGGCTGCTCAATTAAATTCATCTTTAGCGTTGTACATTCAGCAGCTAAGTATGGGAAATCTGACACCTTTAGAAAACTACCTTAAAGAGAAACTAATCCTCATTGATGACTTGGATATGCGCCGGGAAGTAATCGTGAATTTCTTCTCCCACGTTAGGCAACTCATTCAATCCATGCGACACAAAGCTGTCATCGAGGGCGATCTGTTTGAAGCTGAAAACATGGAAAGATGTAAATTGTATTTACCAATTTTAGAAAGAAAATTTTCTAAAATCTCTTAGGTCTTTCAGTACCCTGGTATTCATTTTTATCATCCGCATAATTAGAATCCACCCGTAGCAGAATTTCCCCTTCTGAACGTATCTGCTAAAGGCGTCATTTTACCATCTGCCTGAATTTCAATAGCATTGAAAATACCAATCTGATCTATGATTCTTACACGGTAACCCATCTTTTGTAGCCTTGTGAGATTTTTTTCTGACATTGAACCGCTCTCTACGATAAGTTCATCCGGGTACCACTGTGCGTGAAGTTTCTTTTGATTGATAGCATCCTGAAGTTGCCAGCCCCTGGCATAAAGGTCTATGACCTGAAAAAGATTTGTAATGATGGTACTGCCTCCCGGAGTTCCAAGAGCCGCAAGCGGTTTTCCGTCTTTTACAAGAATGGTCGGAGACATGCTGCTGAGCATACGGTGAGAGGGTCTTACTTTGTTTGCCTCCGAATACGGCAGACCAAACTGGTTACTGTGTCCGGGAGCTGTAGCAAAATCGTCCATCTCATTGTTGAAAAACATCCCTCCGAAATACAATTTACTTCCAAAATAACTGTTGAGCGTTGTGGTCACACTAACCAACATACCGGATGAGTCGGCCGTACAGTAGTGTGTGGTCTGAAAACTTTCGATCCGATCGGACGCTGCACTCCCATAAGCATGTGCAGGCGTTCGCCTTCTGGGACTGATGAGCCTCACCCGTTCAGAAAGGTATTCCAACGACTGAATGTAGCTGATTGTATCTGCATTGACCGCCTCGGGATCTCCGAGATACTTGTTTCGATCAGCATATATGCTTTTAGCCATTTCGGCGAAGTAATGCGCATATTCTGCTGAGTATGGTTTTACTTTTTTAAAATTCAGCAGCTCAGCCTGCTTACAAAACTGATGTAGTCCGATACCACCAGCCGATGGCAGAGGCATGGTGTAAATCGTATATAAATGATATGTTGTCTTCTGCGGATTCCGCCAAACTGGCTTATAATTTTGAAAATCATCTACCTTGTGAATACCTCCTTTGGATTGTAAAAAGGAAGCCATTTCTTCCGCAAATCTGCCTCCATAAAAAGAATCCGGTCCATATTGAGCAATATTAGCCAACAACTTAGCTAATTCATTTTGAACAATCAATTCACCTTCGTTCAGGTCATCATCGTCGGTAAGATATTCTGGTATGTTCCCGTTTATCCTTTTAATATCTGATTTATGCGCATTCCATTGATCAGCCATGTAGGCAGTAAGTCGGTGTCCCTCCGAAAGTTTTACTGCAGGCAGGATACACTCTTGCCAACTGAGTCTGCCAAGAGAGTCATGTAAGACCTTCATACCCGCCACACTACCGGGTATTGCTACGGATAGAGCACCTTCCAGGCTTGCCGATTTCATCGGAGCGTTTGAGGCATCAAGATACATTCTCTCCGATGCCTTTTCAGGAGCTGTCTCCCTGAAGTCCAATGCCATAAACTCACCATGACCGGGATAAATAAGCGCAAAACCTCCGCCCGCAATGTTTCCCGCCACCTGGTAAACAGATGCAAGTGCAAAATGCACAGCTACCGCAGCATCAACGGCATTCCCCCCCTTTTTTAGGATTTCCACTCCGGCCTCCACTGCTAAGGGATGCGCAGCTGATACAGCACCCACTCTGTATGTTGATTGACCTTCAGCAGTATTAAACAGACTCAAGTATAATAAAACCAGAATCCCTCTCATCTGATGAATAAAACCTCGCATAAATAATTTAATTGTAAGTTGATCCGTTTAATTTTGATTTAACAGTTTTGAAAACACTTGCAAAAATGAAAGCCAACTTAATAATTTTTTTTATTGGATTATCAATCCTGTCTCCGGTCAGGTTTTTTTCTCAAATCCTTGCACAATCAGTCGTATCAGAAGTAGAAATCTACAGAAATGGATATGCCCAAATCTTTTCGCAGATTGAAGTTCAACTCCGAAAAGGAGTCCATTCGGTCACCGTATTACTATATGGAAACAACATTCCTCAGCAAACCATAATGGCAGAAATCTCGCCCAGAGGAAGCATACTTCGAATCGGCGAACTAAAATCCATAGAGTGCTCCGAAGATGACAGTTGCCAATATTATCAACAGCAAACCAAATCCATCTTCCGAAACATTCAACTTAAAACATTAGAACTTGAGAAACTGGAAAGTTATGAAAAAATCCTGATGGAAAATGCTCGAATCGCCAATTCATCAACCACAAACATTAATCTACTGCGAGAATCCATTACATTCATTCACAAGCTGATAAACGATGTAAAAGACAATAAATCAAAAATCAAATTTCAACTAGAAGAACTCCAACAAAAACACGACAGCCTCCAGAATCTGCTAAACCAGCGAATCCACTACCTACGAATGTACGTACGTAAAATGACCGTGCTTGTAGAAGTTCCCTCTGACCTTCGCTATGAACTCCGCCT
The DNA here is from genome assembly GCA_937929815.1 of uncultured Flavobacteriales bacterium. Classification (GTDB taxonomy): domain Bacteria; phylum Bacteroidota; class Bacteroidia; order Flavobacteriales; family Schleiferiaceae; genus Thermaurantimonas. The sequence goes on from CALFUW010000011.1 coordinate 3,451, forward strand.
GAGCTACTCGACCACCAACGTATATTGGAATCGCGAGCAGGAAGCCGATGTTGAAGAGCCAGCCTCGGTCGTTTACCTCCGAAACATGGCTTACGTAAGGACAGATTTTCGTGAAGTCTGGAAAAATGTACGACTTACCCTCATTGATAAGGATTTTGAATTTTCAACAAGACCATTGGAAATCAAACCTTTACGAGTGCTATTTGAGTCAAACCCGACATATAGAAACAAAATACAAACAGTACAAAGTCAGACAATCAGAGCAGGAACCCGTCCCATGGCATCCGAAAGTGAGATGACCGATGGCAGAGAAGAGTTTTTTGTGGAGCGGAAACAATCAGCTGATGCCCGGGTCTTTATTCTATCCGGCACATACACCCTCACGCATGACAAACCGCTCAGAGCCGAACTATACACAGATACGCTTCCGATACAAATCCGATACATTTTGGCCCCATATATGTACAATAAGGTGCAACTATTAGGTGTAATCAGTCAGAGTTTAGAATCAGTCAGCCCTACTCCCTCCCTCATCCGGTTGAATGGACGGCCCGTAGGAATCCGCACTACCCCTATCATCTATAATGGCGACAGTGCAGCATTCCATCTTGGATTTATCAATGATGTATTGGTTGTGAGAAAAAGAGAAAATCCTTTTAGTTCTCAATCGTTTCTGGGAGGTAGCCGTAAAGATCTTTATGAATACACCATTCAGATAACCAGCCTACGATCAGCATCTGTTGACCTCACTCTAGTTGATCGGATACCTGTAAGCACAGACAATCAAATCGACGTTAAATTCAGAGGCGCTACTGCTGAAGTGAAACCCGATCGCAACGGGATCCTAATGTGGAATCTGACAGTCGCTCCCGGCCAGACACAGTCGATCAGATTTGCCTTTGAGGTAACTTACCCGAAAAATACCCGAATTACTTTTACAGACCAGGTCGAATAGTTCAGGTGCTTGCGTGTCAATATTTATAAGGCTGTTAATATTAAATATTTTAAAATACCAATCTTTACTTTACTTTTGCAACCCTGAATTAAAATAGCATACAAATTAATTAAAATTAGTCAAATCAACACGTTATGGTACAACAGTACGAGACTGTTTTCATTCTAAATCCCGTCTTGTCAGAAGAGCAGACAAGGGAAACAGTCGAAAAATTTAAGGGCATCATCGAAGCAAAAGGCGGAGAGGTGACCCATGTAGAACACTGGGGCTTAAGAAAGCTCGCTTACCCCATACAAAAGAAACGCAGCGGATTCTATCACTTACTGGAATTCACCGCACCGGGAGAACTGATAGACGCCCTTGAGATTGAACTGAAACGCGACGAAAGGGTCATGCGCTACCTGACCGTTCGCATGGACAAAGATCACATCGAATATGCCCGTAAAAGAAGACAAAAACTTCAAAACGCTTAAAAATGGATATTACCAACGAATTAGAAGCATCGGCAGCCGGAGGATCAAAGGGAGAGATCCGGTACTTGCAACCCATTGCTATTGACAATACAAAAAAGAAAAAATATTGCCGGTTTAAAAAATACGGCATTAAATTTATTGATTATAAAGATCCGGATTTTCTTCTTCGCTTTGTTAACGAACAAGGTAAAATCCTTCCTCGTCGTATCACAGGTAATTCGCTGAAATATCAGCGCAAGCTGGCTCAGGCAGTAAAAAGAGCTCGTCATTTAGCATTGTTACCATTCGTTGCAGATAATCTAAAATAACAGAGGCCATGGAAGTAATTTTGAAAAAAGATGTAGAAAACCTGGGATTTAAAGACGACATTGTACAGGTTAAGCCGGGATATGCCCGCAATTATCTCATTCCTCAAGGTATGGCTGTAATCGCCTCTGATTCTGCAAAAAAAATTCTGGCTGAAAATCTTCGCCAAAAAGCTCATAAAGAAGCAAAGATTATCGAAGATGCCAGAAAGCTAGCCGAAAACATTCAATCCGTAGAAATAAAATTACCAGTAAAAGTAGGTAAAGGCAACAAGCTTTTTGGTTCTGTTTCAAACGCTGACTTATCTGCTCACCTGGCCAGTATGGGTTTTCATGTGGACAAAAAATACATTTACATCCCCGGATCGGTGATTAAAAACGTCGGCAAATACACAGCACAGGTGCGCCTTCACAGAAGTGTGCAGTTTGATCTGACTTTTGAAGTAATAGGTCAGTAATATCAAACCTTAAAACATTAAAAGTCGTGACTTCGTCGCGACTTTTTTATTTTAAAAACCGCATAAACTAATTTTGAACTCTTTTTGAAGCCATGAGGATTACAAAAGATGAAATTTATAAAATAGCCGCACTCGCCAAATTAAACATTGACGAGGATGAGATCATCTCTGTAGAATCAGATATGAATAAGATTTTGGCCTTTGTGGATAAAATTAACGAACTTCCTTTAGACGGCATCGAACCACTAGAATACATAAATGAAGACATCAATGTATTGAGAAAGGATGAAGCAAATTACACTGTCAGTCAATACGATGCGCTAAAAAACGCTTCTATGAAAGACACCGATTATATTAAGGTGCCTAAAGTATTGGGATGACTCCACTCAGACGCAGATAGTACCGAAATGCTTCCCGGTCATTTTCAAAGGTCAGCATATTCGCTCCGTTTTCATTTTTTGGAATCGAAAAAAGCTGGAGAATTTCCTTGCTTAAAATCCTAAATGACTGCAAGGGATATACCCTGTAATACACGGGAATAACGGTAATCTCCGGAT
>CALFUW010000012.1 GCA_937929815.1 uncultured Flavobacteriales bacterium
CCAGCTCCGACTTTGATAAATGGGGCTATTCTGTTTTCCCAATGCCATTTTCCATATCTTAAAAAATTCCAGGAAATGTTAAAATTCAGATCAAAACTTTCGGTAAATACTACCCAATTTCGGTTGATGCGCCCGTAATCACGATCCCTGATTGTACTATTGCCATACCCTACTTCAAATCCGTATGAAAACCAGGGCAAAGGATTATTGTATATAAATGCCATACATCTGGGACCTGCCTCCCTAAAAAAACTACCAACAGAAAAATTTTCATTGAGATCTCCCTGATAATGGTAAAGACCTACACCGGCACCCCACTCCCAGTACTTTGTTTTCTGCGCAGAAATGGTTAGCACTCCCAGATAAATCGATATCAACAGGAATAATTTGCTCTTCATCGTTTTATAAGGATTCACAAACATACTTCAAAGAGTCCTGTCTCTTTTGAAAACAAAGGAAAACTCTGTAGAAATTTCCGGATCAAATGTGTATTGCTCATCGTCGAAAAATTTCAATTCATCAGGATTTCTGATTCTGTTTTTTATTATAAATCTGGCCATGCGTCCTCTTGCTCTCTTGAGCAGTACATTGACAGGGCGATAGGACTGTTTTACCTTATCCAGAAAGATACACTCATAGACTGGGATGTTAAGGTTTTTAAAATCGATCGATTCAGAATATTCCTTAGATGCGAGGTTTATAATAAAATCTTCGTTCTGACCCGTGAAATATTTGGTCAACTTGTTTTTCCAAAACTCATATAAATCCGAATATGAGCCCACAGACAACGCAGTACCCATTTCCAGGCGATATGGAAGAATGGCATCAAAAGGTCGGAGCAACCCGTATAAACCACTTATAATAAGTATTTTATCTTCAGAGTATTGCAAATCCTCCTCCGTGAGCGACAGGGCATCCAATCCGCGATATACATCTCCGGAGAATGTGAATAGAGCTGGAGTACCTTTTAATTGGAGGGTTTCGGGTGACCAATTCAGGTTTCTTTCATAATTTAAATGAGCTAATTTTAGGCTTATATCATGAATTTTGGATAATTCTGTAGGTGATGCTTTTTTTAATCTCTTCTGAATTTCTTCACTCCATTTCAAAAACTGTGGTAGACTTTTGGCTTTCTGTGCCACTTTTGGGTGAAGGTTTTTTGATGGGGATAGGAGAATTTTCAATTCTTGCAATTTTTTAATACAAATGTATATATCCAAATCTTAGGCATTTATTTTGACTAAGGTTTACATTGCTAAATTTCGAACCTCCCAAGCTGACAAACGATATGGACAAAACAATACTACTCATACGTTTTATCTTAATTTTTATTATTGTATCATGCAGTGGTTCTAAGAGATACTATAAAAATGGACAAGAGCTGGAACGCGCTGGACTCATACCCGAAGCTGTGAACAACTACATGGAGTCTCTTCGGCGAAACCCGTCGAACATTAAGGCACAAATAGCCTTATCACAGACCGGCCGGATTTATTTAGAGCAAATACTATCCGAATTTTACAGTGCACATACCGCTGGTGATCATGAGCGGGCTGTATTTCGTTTTCACAGTGCCAGCAGACTGGATCGCGACATGAAAAACCTCGGCGTCAATTCAACAATATCAGATCACTACCGGCAGATGTATCAGCAAAGCGAAAGAATCTACACACAGAGAATTCTGGAAAGAGCAGAAGATCTGATTGCAGAGGAGAAATTTTCAGAAGCAGAGAGGGAAATCAATAAACTCATTGAACTGAATGTAAACAACCTGGAAGTTACAGAACTCAGAAGCCTAGCCAAAGCTGAACCGAGGTACAGAGCTGCTATGAAGGCATTTAATGATCAAAAATACAGAACAGCCTACTTGACATTTAAAGAGGTCGAAGAACTGCGTCCCGGGTACAAAGATGCCCGTCGAATGATGGATTTAGCCCTGGAAAGAGCACTTTTTGTAATTGCAGTGATGCCCATGGAATCTGCTGTAAACACAAGAGGTAGTGACCAGATAATCCTCAATTCAATAATCGGACAGATCATCCGTGCAAACAATCCCTTTGTACGTGTGATCGACAGACGGCGCACAGAGACGCTGATGCAAGAGCGTGACTTAAATCTTCTCAACGCGATGAGAAGCACTCGTGAAACAGGCGAATTACTCGGAGCAAGCGCACTGCTGTTTTGCAAAATCACAGAGTGGAATGCTACCGAAGGCCCATTACAGAGTGAAACCAGACCGGGCTATCTGGCACGAGAAGTAAAATCCAAAAATCAGGAAGGAGTAGAAATCGTCACATTGGAGTACAGCAAGGTTCAATACACAGTATTCAGCAAAGAGAATCAGGTGCGCTGCACCTTCAGCTACCAATTGATCAGTACAGAGACGGGCGAAGTGCTCATGTCAGAATCTTTCGATTCGCGGCAAAATGACCGTATTGAGTATGCTACGTTCAGGGGAGAATCGAAAATGCTGTTTCCGGGTATGTGGCAGCATATCAACAAACCACACCCTTCCGATCGCGTGGACACAAATCCAAGGGCTAAAAGAGAATTGGATCAATTGTTTCGCGCGCGCCAAAATGCAATAGATATACAGACACTTCAAGATCGATTGATTCAAAGTGTAAGCTCCCGCGTTGCCAATAACATTCTTTCATTTAACCCCGAAAAATGAAACCCTTAACATTCGTAATACTTATGCTGGTAAGTATCTCTGCATGTCGAAGTAAAAAGCCACAAGCAGAGCAATCTATAAGACCCGCGCCAGCGTGGACTCAGTCTAAACCGATTGACCCTCTATACTACCATGGAATCGGTATCAGCACAAAACACAGCTTCTCTTCAAATTTTGACTTCAAACAAGTAGCCAAAAACAATGCGCTCAATGATTTAGCCAGTGAAATATCGGTAAAGGTCAATGCCTCGTCGCTCCTAAGTCAGATTGAGGTAAACCGCCATGTGAGCGAATCCTTTGTCGCTAATACTACACTTACCTCCACCGAAGAACTAGAGGGATTCGAACTGGTGGACACCTATGAAAATGAGACAAATTACTTCGTATTCTACAGACTTTCGAAGGAAGAACACGAACGACGAAAGGCCCTGAGAAGGCAAAGAGCGCTTTCTGCCGCTGCAGATTTTTTGATCAGTGCCGAAGAATTCAGAACTAGAAAAGATGCTTATCAGGCATATCTGATGTATATCAAAGCCATGGAAACTATAAAAGGATTCTGGGCTGAGCCCTTGGAATATACACTGGGAGGGGAGCGCATTTTCTTCGGGAATCATCTTATCTCCCGAACAATCAACTTATTAAATGAGATTCAGATCCAATCGGCTACCCACCAGATTCAGGCTGTGAGAGGCAGACCAATAGATGATGAGAATACAGAAGTATATGTAACCTTTCAAAATATCAGACAGAAGTCTATTCCTCTGAGAATGATATATTCCGGCGGAAGAATACGCAATTCGACTCAAAAAACTAATGCTGCCGGCTCAGTATTCTTTGACATCGGACGGATCAACTCCACAAATCCTCGTGAAAGAATTACAGTAAACATCAATATTGAAGCATGGACTTTAGAAGCTACTCAAAATCAACAAATTATATCTCTGTTGAGTCAGATCCGACTTCGTCCGTACACCATCGAACTGGTCATTCAGAGTCCTTTGTTTTTTATTGAATCAGACGAAAAAGCTCTTGGACGCCTTTTAACCTCTACTCCACTGGCTGATGTTTTAAAAGTTGAATTGTCCAAAGATCAATTTGTCACCACTCAGCGGCTGAGTGATGCTGATTTTATTGTGATGATCTCTGCAGATACTGAAGAGGCCGGCCTTGTAAATCAAATGAGTAGTGTCAATCTTTCATTCAGAATTCAGATTACAGACCCCAAAAACCAAGTCATATACACACGCAATGTGCGAAACATAAGAGGCATGCACACAGATGCTCTTGCTGCATCACGCGATGCTTACAGCAAGGCATCCCGATTGATTCAAAGGGAACTATACCTGGAGATCCGAAGAAATTTTATCGAATAAGCGCAAAGTCATCCTTCCAACCAAACAAAGCCGTGCGGATTCCAAATGAAAACCAGTTGACCGGATACGTTTGAAGAGATGAATATTCTTGCGAAAATGTTTCACTTCGGTAGTGAAATGAGGCCTCCAGACGCATATTTACAATAGGTTGAAGAATATATGCACATCTTAGTGTTGTAAGAAAAATATTTCTTCTTACAGGTGAGCCCATATAATATCCAAGATCTCTGTTGCCACGATCTTCGTATGACCTTCGGATGTCATTGCCCCAATTGGCAGCGGATGTGTCAGTCCCTCTGAAACCAAAATTTACCCTGGCCTGGACTTCCCATCTCCCGAAATTGTAAGCAGCCATCGCTACAGCCTCCCGAAAATTTGTTTCCCATGGATGGGCTAAAGGCAGTCCCAAATGTTCATAATTTGTAATGGTGCTTCGGTGAGCGTACATAAATGGACGAGCCTGATTCAACTCGGCAAGCAGAAATAAATTCTTAACTCCGAATAGCTCCGTGTGGCGAACACCTACCTGCCAGGCAAAAAAATTAAGAAAGTGCCCCTGTCTGAGCTGTCTGAATCCTTCAAAAGAAAAATCGTCGAATGCAATCTGGCCGTAGGCTATGAACCTTTTGAGCAGTTTATATGAGGATCCTACTCCAATCATTGCATTGCCGGTATTAAATCCCCTGTTTGCTTCCAAAGCACGATATAGTATAATTGGATTTAAAAAGTTTACATCAAAACCTCTCTGTACACCCATGGTATCTGCACCAATGATGATGCTTTCAAAAAAACTTAGATTAAATCTTTGCGTGATGTTCCAACTCAGATAGTGAATTGCCCCATATTTAGGAAGAAATCTTCCTGAAGTCATATATTGGCGGGTGATGTCGCTCATCGCCGTAAGCAGATTAATGTATTTAAATTTCCACACAGTGGTTTCTATCCGAAAAAAGCCATAGGGAATGGTATGATCATCTAAAAACAAGGAGCGATATCCTTCGCCAAAGGTGTGGTTACCATGGCCGGCGCTGAGGTTAAAAAATTTTCCAGCGTTATAGGACACCTGACCAAGCGAATAGGGAAAGTCAAATCCATTGCTCTTATACCCTCGGTGAAGTGTCCAGCCTAAAGCTGAACCTTTGCGACGAAAGTATTCATTCATAGATTCGGGAAAGTACCCCTGGCTTTCTATAAAAAAAGTGGTAAAAGTCAGATTTTCGCCGATTCTGCCATCTACGATTACTCCTCTCGAATTGATATATGTAGTGCGATTGGAATAAGCATCACGACCAAACTGAAGGTTTAATACAGGATTAATAAAAAAGGAATAATCCTCTGATCGTACGGCAATGAGATCTTCTCTGAGAAGTTTTCGGTCAACCCAATTCAAAAATTTTTTCTCAAGAGAACTCTTAGCGTTTATTCCCATCTTTTTTCTGTAGTCCTCGGCATCGTATTTCACAAAATATCGTCGCTGAGGCCATATAGATGTATGCTGGTTATCAAGCGTATCTGCTACTTCCAGCAGATGTATTCTGGATTCAAAATTAATAGGGTGAAATTCGTATCTGCCATCATTGCTTTTCTGTGCATTACCTGGCAAAATAGCTATGACCGATACCAGAATGAGGGGTATAAGATGTCTGATCGCTAGATTTTTTGGCAAATTTACTTGTCAAGCTTCGAAAACACAGAATTGTTGCTTTTGTACTCCTGTACAATTTGCTTCACAGCCGCTACAAGGGCAAAATCATCATGAATATTCAACTTTTCTTCTAAAACCTTGAGTTGGTAAGTCAATAATTCATGATCCACTTCCACATTCTTGGCTTTCATAATCTTGGGATGATGGGTAGGAAGATTGTTTTCTTCGTTGGCAAGCAATTCCTCATATAGTTTTTCACCCGGACGCAATCCCGTGTATACAATTTCAATGTCTTTTCCTAATGTCAGACCACTTAGTTTGATCATTTTCTTAGCAAGGTCAACGATTTTTACGGATTCACCCATATCAAAAATGAAAATTTCGCCTCCTGAACCCATGGCGCCCGCTTCAAGTACCAGGTTACATGCTTCAGGTATGGTCATAAAATACCGGGTAATCTCAGGGTGGGTAATGGTCAATGGTCCCCCGGACTCCATTTGCTTTTTGAATAGAGGGATCACGCTGCCATTGCTTCCGAGCACATTTCCAAACCGGGTGGTTATAAAATGTGTCGCCCCGGAGAAACTGCTCAGCGACTGGACATACATTTCTGCTACTCTCTTGGTAGCGCCCATTACATTGGTAGGATTTACGGCTTTATCCGTACTAACCATTACAAATTTTTCAACTCCAAATTCGATAGATAGGTCTGCGAGGATTTTTGTGCCAAATACATTTACTTTCACAGCTTCATATGGATGTTCCTCCATGAGGGGCACGTGTTTGTAAGCAGCCGCATGAAAAACTATTTCGGGATTGAATCGCTCGAATATAGATTGAATTCTGGACTCATTTGTAATGTCAGCTACAGAGAACTCAATATCAACATTGAACTGCCTGATTTTATCCCCCACTTCAATACTCAAGTCGTGTAAAGCACTTTCTGCCTGATCGAGTGCGACAAGTTTTTTGGGCTTGTAGTGTATGACTTGTCGCAGGATTTCACTTCCGATGGAACCTGCTGCCCCCGTCACCAGGATTACTTTCCCCTTCAATTCCTTGGTTACGTTAGTAGAATCCAATTTTATGGGTTCTCGTTCGAGAAGATCCTCAATACGTACATTTTTTATTTGTTTGGATGTTAATTCTCCCTGAATCCATGTTTTAGCGGGTGGTACTACCTTGACCTTGAGGCCAAGATCCATACCCAACTCGATCAATTGTTTTTTTCGTTCGATGGAAATGTTCTGAACAGCAATAATCAACTGATGAATTCTTTTCAACTGGATAAAGTCTTTTTTGAGAACTGCCTCTGGTCTAAATACTGGCAATCCATCCTGAAATTTTCCACTTTTAGAAGGGTTATCATCCAAAAATCCAACAATATCATAAGTTTTGGTGACTTCCTTCGAAAGAGTCTGCCGGGTCAGTTCACCCATAGCGCCGGAACCGAAGATGAGCACCCGTATTCGCCTGACACTATTGTTATTTTTAGTGAGATTGAGATAAATTGATTTAATCATAAATCTTGAAGCCAAAAGGACAAGAAGCGTCAGAAGGTAATGCAGTACAATGATATTCCGTGAAATGTTGGGATAAATGAGGTTGTACGCATCCACTATATAGCTCAGAAAAATTAAAGCTATGAGCGCTAGACTTGTAGCTTTAAAAATCACAAAAGCATCTCTGAGTCCAGTATGTCGAATTACCCCCTTGTAAGAACTTGTATACAAAAAACTCAAGAGATAAACACTACCAACCAGGAATATTTTTTTTATGTCAAGCAACTCTAAGTCTGAAGCTGTGAATTGAAAGTTGTTTTTTATAAATACAGCAAGTGGGAAAATGGTCAGTACAGCGAAAAGATCAAATCCTAAGATAAACCATTTAGAAATAAACCGGTCACTATAGCGCTGTACGAATCGCTCGATCATTATGTATTTTTTTCAAATATATGGTTGCATTTATTCTTTTTTGATTTATGTTTTAGTAAATTGAAAGTAAATTTTTATAAAGGATTAATTTTCGTTAATCAAATAAACCAATACACTGGAATATTTATCAACTGTCTATTTTATAATCGAAACTTTGATACAATATACAGAATGAGAGAAAGAACAACCGAAATGATGATGGAGATAAGAATTGGTATGTAAATCGTAGTATTTCCTTTTCTGATTAAAATATCTCCGGGTAAACGCGGTGGAAATCGCACTCCGGACTTCTCCACTGCATACCATATCACTCCTAAAATTAGAAAAACAATACCCAATAAAATCAATACTCTAGCCATTATTATCTATTTCGAGCCTTTTTGTAAAGAATGCTGGATAAAATTAAAATTCCAATAATCAAAAGTAAACCTATTACACCGTAAAGAGCCGATACGTTTGACTTCACAACGACAAGCATGACTATAGCTATGAGCAAAACAGTCGGAATTTCGTTGTAGAGCCTTAAGCCGTAGGAGGTCATTCGAAGGGTGTTGTTCTTCAGTTTTCGCAAATACATATCCAAAGTAATGTGATACGCGTAAAGTATTAAAACCAATGCATACTTCACTCCCATCCAGGAACCATGGGCGCTTAACATGATCCTATGGTACCCTGTCAGAAGAAGTATCCAGTTGCCAAATGCAAACGTCAGAACAGCTGAGGGCCAGGTGATGATATACAGGAGCCTTTGAGCCATCAAGATCAGTTGGTTTTGCACTTCCAGGGGTTGCTTATTTTCCTGTGCTTCACGAATATACACATACAGCCTGGGCAGATAAAATAGACCTGCAAACCAAGTAATGACAAATATAATGTGTAATGCCTTGATGTATAAGATCATGCTCTACTTACCTTAAATAAGTGAAAGGGGACATTTGGATGAAGGGCCACATAATTGTACTCTGAATACCATGTCCAGGAATTACCTGTAATGAAATCCTGCATCAACAGAGGCGTACCGGGAGCTATGCCTAACTTTTCAAAAGGTGGTCTTACCATACCTTGCCTGGTATTCAGATGATCGAGATTTACAACCATCAGAAAATGCTGACCTGTCTGCAAATCTCCCTTGTGATAGGCAATCAGATTGTCATCATTTACCTGACAAAAAGTGATGTTGTAAGTTGTGTGAAAAGGTTGATACGACCTGCGAATCTGATTCAATAAGCGTATCAATACAGTGAGCCTGGTCTCTCGAGACCAGTCCCAGTGATATATTTCATATTTTTCGCTGTTCAGGTATTCTTCTTTACCCGGGTA
>CALFUW010000013.1 GCA_937929815.1 uncultured Flavobacteriales bacterium
TCATTCGAACAACAGGTTCGGAGCCTAAGAGCGGATGTAGTCATTTTTGGTATCGGAATAAACGATGCTAATGTGCCATTTGGAAAGTTCAACAAAGATGAATTTGTAGCAAATTATGAAAAGCTCATCAATATATTCAGAAAAGCCAACAAGGATGTCATCTTCATCTTTCTGACCAATACCGACAGCTACTACCATCTCAAACTGCCTAACAAGAATGCACTCATCGCCCGGGAAGCCATGTTTGAACTCGCGCTGAAACACAACGGGGCTGTGATCGATGTCTTTGAAATCATGGGTGGCCTAGGCTCCTCAAAACGCTGGAAACAAGCCGGACTGATGGCCGCCGATCTGATTCACTTCACCCCGAAAGGTTATGAACTTTTGGGTCATGCCATCAGTGCATCCATTATCGGGGCTATGGCAGAGTTCTTTAATACTTCCGCGACTCAAAACATTTCAAAAAATGTGGAACTGGCTCATTGATATCCTGCAGTATAATCCTGAGCAGCCACTGATATTTTCCAGGTTCTTTTTCTGGGGTTTCTTTCTGGTGGTATTAGGTCTTTACACACTGGTATATCCGCACCGTTTGCTCCGAAATTCATATTTGTTTTGCGTATCACTTTTTTTCTATTACAAGTCGTCCGGACTAAGTATTCTGATATTGATATTTTCGACTGTTTCAGATTTTTTTATTGGAAAAAAAATATATGAAGCCAAACATCCAACGGTGAAAAAAATGTGGGTAGGACTTAGTGTTTTTCTCAATATATCGGTATTGGCATATTTCAAATATGCCTATTTTTTTACAGATAACTTTAATGCCATTTTTAATACAAAATATGAGGTAATCAATCATTTCGCACAGTTTAGCAATTCATTTTTCAATACTTCGTTTCGGGTAGATAAAATACTGCTTCCAGTAGGCATATCGTTCTACACATTTCAAACCATAAGTTACTCTGTAGATATTTATCGTGGCCAGGTCAGACCTGTAAAAAACATTCTCGATTTTGGATTTTATGTAAGTTTTTTTCCTCAATTGGTCGCTGGCCCGATCGTCCGCGCATCTGAATTCATTCCCCAGCTTTACAAATCCTATTCGGTCACACGCGAAGAATTCGGACTTGGTATTTTTTGGATTATCAATGGTTTGATTAAAAAAATTGTTTTTGCCGATTATATCGCCGTAAATTTTATAGATCGGGTATTTGCTGACCCGGAACGCTGGGGAGGTTTTGAAAATTTGATGGCTTTGTATGGATACACCCTACAGGTATATGCCGATTTTTCAGGCTATACAGATATAGCCATCGGAGTAGCGCTTCTGATGGGTTTTTACTTGCCTCAAAACTTTTGGTCGCCTTACAAGTCGCAAAATGTGGGCGAGTTTTGGAAACGCTGGCACATGAGCCTCTCCAGCTGGCTGAAGGATTATTTATATATCCCAATGGGCGGCAATCGGAGTGGCTCTTTTTTCAGCTACTTTTCGATGTTTTGTATATTGGTGTTTATCAGTTTTCTTGCAAAGAGTTTCTTTGTATTTGCGGGATTTGCAGCCATTGCGGTAGCTGTATGGATTTTAGGAAGGTTATTCCCGTCGTTTAAAAAAGAAGTTGACACAAACATCAATCTGATGATGACCATGCTCATTGGTGGCTTGTGGCATGGTGCCAGTTGGAATTTTGTAACCTGGGGTGGACTCAATGGTCTGGGGTTGGTCATTTTTAAACAATGGAAAAAATTCAGACCCTGGAAAAATCCGAATCATCCCCTTGTAAAATTTTCAGGCATTCTTATAACCTTCAATTTCATCACTTTCACCCGAACCTGGTTCAGAGGTGAAGACTGGGAAAAATCCTTAGCTATGCTGAGCCAGATAGCCAATCACTTCGACTGGAGTGTAGCTCCGGAGGTGGTATCGAGTTTTTCGAATGTCTTTTGGCTGATGAGCATAGGATTTTTATTGCATTGGCTACCCGAAAATTGGAAAATTTCGTACAGAAAATGGTTTTGTCAGGCTCCCAGACCAGTGCAATTAAGCGGGTTTATCATCGCCGTCTTTGTGGTGTATCAATCCGTTTCGGCCGAGTTAACCCCTTTTATTTACTTCGCCTTTTAATCTCCGCAGGGTGCTGAATGTATTGATTTCTGCTTTTGACCTCATTCACCACAGACTGTACAGTCCTGTGATCATCATAGGTATGCACCGGTCAGGTACATCTATGCTGGCGGAAGTGCTTCACAAATCGGGCATTCATATGGGTGAAGACAGAGACCACAACTTCGAAGCCCTGCACTTTCTGAGCATAAACCAGCGCGCAATGTGGGAGGCCGGAGCCGACTGGTATAAGCCTATACGACCTCCGGATGAGTGCTTTGAACATCACAGCATCCACGAATTATTTAAAATTCATTTCAGAATTCACGGCAATCGCAAATACCTCTTTCACAAACTGCTTAACAAACCCTGGGGCTGGAAAGATCCGAGAAATACATTTACGCTGCCCTACTGGTTACAGCGCTTCCCCAAGGCCAAAGTCATTCATCTGATCCGCCACGGATGGGACGTAGCTCTGTCTTTACAAAATCGAAATACGATCCCCGGCGAAGTACATCATCCGGAATTGGACGACCCTATGGCAGGATTTGCCCTGTGGAATATGTATATGAGCCAGGCTATGTCCTACACGTTTGCCGATATCCTGCATATCAGATATGAAGACCTCATTCAGCACAAAAAAGAACAGATCAATCAACTCGAATCATTTCTCAACGTAAAGATAAATCCCCAACTCTCAGCGATTGCCAAGCAAACTCAACGCACCAGAAAACGTTATCCGGATATAATTGACCAGAATGAATGGATTCATCGATTTTACTCCGGCTGAAACCCGACCAATGCAGCTTTCCCGGATTGTAAATCAGATCCGGAAGCTATCTCAGCATACGCAGAATCTTTTTTATTATCACGAAGAAGATCAACTCAGACAAAAAGATAACAGAGGCTGGAGTCCAGTAGAATATCTCGAGCATTTTAACATGATTTTATACCATCAAATAGACGTACTCAATGATGCAGAACGCAAACAAAAAGGAGTAAATGTATCAAAAATGATAGGCACATTTCTAGACTCCATTGGTTATAAAACAATCGTCCGAAAATCCAGAGCAGAATTTCTCATTGAAAATTTTAAGCCCATCAGTATATCCAATCCGGGTGTAGTGCTGAATCCTCAAAAAGTATTTGAAGATGTGATTTACGGATGTGAAGAATTTACACACCTTATGGAAAATGAAAAAAATCCATACAAAATCGTCATCGATAAGAAAATTCCGGGAATATTGACCTTCAGAGGCAAGGCACAGTTTCTGTCGGAATACTTCGGCTATATTATTCATCGCTGCAGCAACTAGATTTGAAATAGCGTTATGTAAGGCCGTACTTAATACTAATGCATTTGAATACAACTCCACATAGTACCCCATTTCGGATCAAAATCAATGGATGAGAAATTTCCTGAAAATCTTTGAAATGTAGTACGCACTATTGCATGTACATCATTGACCTGCCCAAGACCTTAGACTGGAAAAATTCCTTATCGAGAAGAATTATGCATCGAAATGCGAAATTGAGGATTTAAGACATATTGCTCAAGTAAAAACCATCAATCAGAGATTTCAAGGTATCTACATCACAGTCTGATATACCGTTGCAGATGTGGATTCCATCGCCACCTCGACCATTGTAAAAGCTGCTTAATCAATAAATGCATCGGGAAAAAAATGTGTAGCAATTGCCAATTTCAAAAGTAAAAATGGAGAATTCAAGTCAGATCAATGCGCTGTTTCTTTGTGCCTTCATTTCCCAAATAAGCTTCGGACGGAGAACTTTTAAACGCCATCCACAACGTTGCAAAAACGGGAGATAAAATATATCTGGAATTGTCAGTTGGAGATAACTATTGATCATAATTTTCCTCTTCTTTCCTAGCAGCTTTTTTGTTTAAAGAAACAGATGGATTTTGCCAAATAACTTAAATTTATAAGTATAAAATTCTCCATTCTGATCATCCAACCTTACAAAACCCTTTTAAAAAAAAGGGATTCATCTTCAGAAGATAAATCCCTTTTTTCAATGGTGGGCCCAACAGGGCTTGAACCTGTGACCCCCTGATTATGAGTCAGGTGCTCTGACCAGCTGAGCTATGGGCCCTTTTACTCCCGAATGAAATCGGGGAGCAAATATACGTGTGTTCCCATTTTATTTGAAGCATAAAGTGCTGGTATTTAACCTTTCTTTCGAAGTGCCCAAAGACCGAAGATCATTAAGAGGCCGTTGATTACAATGAGCTCAAAACTAAACGTATATCCGAACCACTTTTGACTGTTCATTTTCAAAATGTAGGTTATTGCAGGCGCAAGGAGTGCAATAGCAGGTATCCATTTGTCCTGAACTTTCCAGGTGGTAAACATGCCCACGGCAAACAAGCCGAGTAAAGGCCCGTATGTGTATCCGGCGATTGTAAAAATTTCATTGATTACACTTTCGCTCACAAAATAGTTAAACACGATGATCAGCAGAAACATCAGCAAAGCCATCAAAACATGCGTGAGCCTGCGCAATCTCCTGTTTTCGGCGGTATCGGTCAGTTTCATTCCAAGTATGTCTACCGTAAATGAAGTGGTTAAAGCTGTAAGAGCGCTGTCTGCGCTGCTGTAGGCAGCTGCAATGACTCCCAGTATAAACAATATTCCCAATACTGCTGGTGCCTGTGGGCTAAATGCAACTGTGGGAAACAACTGGTCACCCACGGCATCAATCCCATACATCTCACTCCAATCATACAATAGAATGCCCAGTGAAAGAAAAACCAGATTGACAGGAATCAACATCAGAGAAAATACCATCATATTCTTCTGTGCATCCCTGAGATTGCGACAGGCCAGATTCTTCTGCATCATATCCAGATCAAGACCAGTCATTGTAATGGCAATAAAAACCCCCCCGATAAATTGTTTTACAAAATGTCTACCGTCGGTCAGAAAATGATCTGAATGCCAAATACGGGACCTGGGATGCTGATAGAGATACTGAATAATGCTATCCTGATGACCACCCAAATCCTTCCACAAGAAATAAATAGCAGCAGTAAGTGCGCTGAGCATGAATACTGTCTGGATGACATCGGTATAAATGATCGTACCTATTCCGCCTCGCTGGGTGTAGACGTAGATCATCGCTATGCTGAGCAGCACTGTAGCCCAAAATGGCCAATCAAAGAACCCGAATACCAATGTGTGTAAAACAATGGCGACCAAATACAGGCGAAAACCCGCCCCAAACAGCCTCGACAAAATAAAAAATGAAGCCCCGGTTTTGTACCCAAAGACTCCAAATCTGTCGTTTAAATACTGGTAGATCGATATCAGCCGAAAGCGGTAATACATGGGTAGCAGTACAAAGGCAATTACAGCATAGCCCACAAGGTAACCAATGACCATTTGCATGTAGGCCATATTTTGAGACCTGACCCACCCGGGTATGGAGATAAAGGTCACTCCTGACAAGGATGCACCGATCATTCCCACGGAGATCATCAGCCAGTGGGCATTCCTTCCTCCGGTAAAGAAGTTAAAATTATCCGATTTTTTGCGGAATACACTTACTGTGTAAAGCAGTGCAAAGTAGCTGACTATGAGAATAAGAATTAAATAAGAAGTATGCATGCCCGGGCACAAATAAAAAACACCTCACCAAAAAGTGAGGTGCTTCAAGCCTGTGTGCGGATGGAGGGACTCGAACCCCCACGCCTCACGGCACCAGATCCTAAGTCTGGCGCGGCTACCAATTACGCCACATCCGCAAGGTGTTTTTTTTGATAAAACGGCTGCAAATGTACATTGTTATTTTCTATTGTCCTGCAATTTTATTTGCTGTGGCAATATTTCTTATGTGTGTTACTTTGTCGTGTTACAAATCAAAGGTATGATCAAAATTAAACCGGGTGATATTCCAGTTCCTAAATTTCAGGGATTGCTCCAGCATGCAGTAGCGCCAAGGCCCATTGCGCTGGCAAGTACGGTAGATGCCAATGGAAATCCGAACCTTAGCCCCTTTAGTTTTTTCAATGTTTTTAGTGCCAACCCTCCCATCCTTGTATTTTCACCGGCGCGTCGTGTTCGAAATAATACAACAAAAGACACCCTCGAAAATGTCCTTGCGACCAGGGAGGTGGTGATAAATGTGGTGACCTATGCCATGGTTCAGCAGACTTCTTTGGCATCATCGGAGTATCCCACCGGGGTAAATGAGTTTATCAAAGCGGGATTTAATCCCGTTCAATCAGAAATTGTAAAGCCATATCGTGTAAAAGAATCACCGGTACAATTTGAGTGCAGAGTCACCGATGTAATCCCTCTTGGGAATCAGGGAGGAGCAGGCCATTTGGTCATTTGCCAGGTAGAATTGATGCACATCTCCCCCGACATTTTAAATGAAGAGGGAATGATCGACCAGCACAAAATTGACCTCGTAGCCCGCCTTGGTAAAGATTGGTACTCAAGAAACAGTGGTAGTGCGCTCTTCAGAGTAGAAAAGCCACTGGAAAAGCTGGGCATTGGTGTTGACTCCATTCCATACGAAATAAAACAGTCAGGCATCTTCGATGGCAATGACCTCGGACGTCTCGGTAACGTGGAAAAATTACCAGATATGGAGCAGGTACGCGACTTTATCCGGCAGTTAACGCGTGAAAATTCCTTTTACTCCGATATACAGACCATAAGCAAGACCGAACTCTTTCAGTTGGCCAAAGATTTTCTTCAGGATCAGGATGCAGACCCAATCGAAGCCTGGATGATTCTTCTCTATGCCATCGAAAAATTGTGAGGTGGATTTCAATCAGTCCATATATAATCGCAATGAGATTTGATCCGCAGTCGCATTAAAATTCATAACCGATGAATGCTGTGTCCATATTTAATTTCAAAAGGCAGAGGCGATCTCCGGAGGTTTAAAAGGCGCTTTGGATAATGAACCCAAAGATTCGCCCCCTGTGAAAGTACCAAAGCTAAGCGGATGCAACAGTCCCAAAAAATTAGAAATCAGAAATCCCTGAATTAAAAAACCAAAAACGGTGCACATTTTTGTTCTCCGTCGATTTTTAGATTACCACAGATATTCTGCTTACCTACCTTTGTCCATATGGAAGAATTTATTGTATCGGCCCGCAAATACAGACCACAGGACTTTGCGTCCGTAGTCGGACAAGAGCACATCACACAAACGCTCTATCGCGCGATCAGAAGCAACCAATTAGCTCATGCTCTGCTTTTTACAGGGCCGAGAGGAGTCGGAAAGACCACATGCGCACGGATTGTCGCCCGCATGATCAATCAAACGTCTGACGACGATCCGACCGATTACAGCCTGAATATATTTGAGCTTGATGCCGCTTCGCACAACGGAGTGGACGATATCCGACAGCTCAACGAGCAGGTTCGGATTGCTCCACAGGTAGGCAGATATAAGGTTTACATCATCGACGAGGTACATATGCTTTCGTCCGGGGCTTTTAATGCTTTTTTAAAAACTCTGGAAGAACCTCCCACCCACGTTAAATTCATTTTGGCAACCACAGAAAAACACAAAATTCTGCCGACCATTCTATCCCGCTGTCAGGTGTACGATTTTAAGCGAATCGGTGTTGACGAAATAGCAGCTCACCTCAACCAGATTTGTCAAAAGGAAAATATTTCTGCTGAGCCTATGGCGCTTCACGTGATTGCTCAAAAAGCCGATGGCGCACTTCGGGATGCCTTGTCAATTTTTGACAAAATGGTTTCCTTTGGCGGTAAACGCCTCACCTACGCCGATGTCATCAAAAATTTAAACATCCTCGATTACGACTACTACTTCAAAATCGTGGATACACTACTGAAAGGAGATTCGTGGCAACTTTTGCTTATTTATAACGAGATTCTGGATAAAGGTCATGATGGTCAGATATTTATTAATGGTCTCGCCTCACATCTTCGGGACCTGCTCGTGACGGCCAATTCACGCACAAAACACCTGCTGGAAGTACCTGAAGATGTGCGTCAGCGGTATGAGGAACAGGCCAGACTGGTGCAACCCAACAGCATCTTTAAAGCACTTAAGATTATCAATGACACCGATTATCGATACAAGTCCACTTACAATCAGCGATTGCTCGTAGAATTGGCTTTACTGCAATTGATTGCTCCCTTCCGAAAAGATCCGCCAAAAAAGTAACAAGGTCTGAGGAGGAGATAAGTACTCCCAGCTCTTCAGACCACACTGTCAGGGAGTCAATGGCCAAAGATTCAGAAGGGTGGAGTGACTACGGTAACGACACAAACCGCCAAAGCAAACCGGAAATATTACCTGAAAAAAATAATTCCGTGCCTTCAGGAGAGCCATCTCCTGAAATTCCAAAGAAAAGTTTCTTCTCAATCAAAAAAGCGCATTCAGAAGCTCTGGCAAGCATCCCTACCGAACCTGAAAATCTGCCGGAAGACCCGTTTGACCTTGAGAAAATACTGGCATCATGGGATAAAATGACGGAAATCATTGACTCCGACGGGAGCACCATTCAATCAGCCCTTCTCAGAAAATGGAAACCGTTTGCCGTACAACAAAACAAGATAATGGTGAAAGTACCATCGATGACCGTGGAGCACAGAATACGGGAATCCATAGAACCCCTGATGGCTGAGCTCAAAAAAGAAATGAATAACTATGCATTGGAATTCGTATTTGAAATAGAAGAAGAAAAAGATGCGATCACCGACGAACGAAAGATCCCGCTACATATCAGAAACTTCAATAAACTTGTAACTTCTTACCCGGAGGTAGACAAGCTAAAAGAGTTATTCGGTCTTTACCCCACTGAATTATAATGATCTATAAACCATTCACAGAACGATATCTTTGCACAAATGGAGTACAAAGTCCTGATAAATGAAACACAGATGCAGATCACTCTGCAAAGATTGTGCAGACAATTAATCGAGAATCACAACGATTTTTCAAGGAGTGCCATCATCGGCCTTCAGCCAAGAGGAGTCTATCTGGCAAGAAGAATGAAGGAAATGCTTCTGAAATCAGGGATTTCTCATATTCCGTACGGAAGTCTGGATATTACATTTTTCAGAGATGATTTTCGGCTGCACCAAAAACCATTGAAAGCAAACCAAACAAAGATCGACTTTCTTGTAGAAGATCTGAACGTCATATTTATAGACGATGTTCTGTATACGGGTCGCAGTGTCCGTGCAGCTCTCGATGCCATACATTCTTTCGGAAGACCCTCGGAGATTGAACTTTTAGTACTGATTGACAGACGCTTCAGCCGGCAGCTTCCTGTGCAGGCAAATTACGTAGGAAGCAGCGTCGATGCCATCGCATCAGAACGTGTTATCGTAGAATGGAAAGAGGAATCAGGACGGGATCAGGTGGTAATAATCCGGACACAAAATCAATGAGTGCACTTAGCCATCCACATCTGCTCGGGATCAAATATCTGCAAGACTCAGATATTCGTCTGATATTTGAAACAGCAGACGAATTTTCAGCTGTCATCAACCGTCCGATTAAAAAAGTCCCCTCTCTGAGAGACAAAACCATCGCAAATATCTTCTTCGAAAACAGTACCCGGACCAAATTATCCTTCGAATTGGCTGAAAAACGTCTGAGCGCGGATATTGTGAACTTTTCGGCCTCGGGATCTTCCGTGGCTAAAGGAGAAACTCTGGTAGATACGGTAAACAACATCCTGGCAATGAAAGTCGACATGGTGGTGATGCGCCATCCCAATCCCGGAGCTGCACACTTCCTCGCATCACAGGTCAAGGCCACCATCATCAATGCCGGAGACGGGGCTCACGAACATCCCACCCAAGCACTTCTGGATGCATATTCCATCCGTCAACGATTTGGAAAGGATTTTAAAGGACTACGGATTGCCATTGTGGGTGATATTTTGCACTCGCGTGTAGCACTAAGTAATATTTTCTGCCTTAAAAAACTCGGGGCAGAGGTTATGCTCTGCGGACCTGCAACGCTTTTACCGCGACATATAGAAACTTTAGGTGTAAAAGTCAACCATAATCTCATTGAATGCCTCGAGTGGTGTGACGTAGCCAATTTCTTAAGAGTACAGCATGAGCGAATGGATATGAAGTATTTTCCTTCGATTCGCGAGTACATAATGCAGTATGGACTTAATGCTCAGTTGCTTCGAAAACTTTCAAAACCCATCACCATTATGCACCCTGGTCCGATCAACCGTGGCGTAGAGCTCACCAGTGAGGTGGCAGATGGTCACCAGTCGATCATTTTACAACAGGTAGAAAATGGAGTCGCCATTCGAATGGCTATTTTGTATTTACTGGCAGGAGAGCGGTAGTTCCGGTAATCTCAATCACAGCCCCCCATTTATAGTGAGCATACTTTTGGCACGGATTAATTTTTATAGATGAAGAAAGAACAAATTGCCGCGTTTGTCTTAAGTGGTTTGGGTGCTTTTACAGCCTGGCTGGTGACCGATTTTACAAAGTTGGGCCTCATTGCCACCGGGTTTTTCATCGGCTTAGTTCCGGCATTGCTTTTTACTGAATCTATTCAGCAAATAACAGATTCCAAAAGCCTTAAAACCGTCGAAAAAATTCTTTTTCCCGTTGTGGTTGCGCTCATTGGCTTCGAAGTCAAATTCAAATCCATAGTCAGTGCACCGGCTTCTGTTTGGATCTTTTTGATTTTGATGGTCACCCTGGTAGTAGTATTTGCCTGGCTAATCTCAAAACGCAAGCCTATCGGCGGATTTTTGGGTATCGGTTCCGCTATTTGTGGTAATTCTGCTGTAGCTGCTCTTGGCTCACTATGTCCAAAAAGGGTAAAGGAAGCCGGAATAGCGATTGGCGTTATTAATATTCTTAGCATCGCGGCTATTGTAATCTTGCCATTGCTGGCAGATTTGTTTAATCTTAATGAAGCTCAAAGTGGATTTCTTGCCGGTGCCGGAGTTCAGGCGATGGCTCTTGCACTAGCTACCGGTAAGATGATGGGTCCTGATGCCGAAATGTGGGCTTCCATAACAAAAATTACACGCGTAGCTCTGCTCTCTCCGGCCTTATTGTTATCATTTCAACTTATGAAAACAGATATGACCGGAAGAGCCAAACTCGAAGTACCTGTCTACATCTGGATATTTTTAGGTACAGCACTGTTGGCAAATTCCGGAATTATTCCGACCCACATTTTAAAAACAATCAAATGGGTCAATGAATGGATCTTTGCCTCTGTGATGGTCGCCGTAGGCCTCCAGCTTACACGCCAATCAATGGCTACCAGTGGTAGGGATGCCCTGTTTTTTGGCATTGCAATCTGGTTTTTCCAGATTGCAATTATTCTTCTATTCTTAAAGATAGGGAATATTTTAGGAAATTAAATTGTTTTTATACCAAATAGTCTGCCCATCATTCTAGGCTATGGTAGCATTACATTTATCACAAAGACCATACACAAGACAAATCACCTGTTCTTTTGTGTAGCCGGCGGGTAGTACTACAGACGGGAGATTGATGTCCGTAAGACAAATCACGTAATTACACATGCGGCAACTGAAATGCGGGTGCAGCTTATGGCTTTTACTTTCACTTGTAATGAGCATATAAATGATGGTTCCTGATGCATCCCTGAGTTTTTCGATCAGGCCTGCTTCTTCCAGATCGATTAATGCCCGATATAGTGTAACTCTGTGACCTTCAAATTCAGTTGACTGCGACAAGTCGGAATAGGAAAGTCCATTGGGACTGGAAATAATTTTTTGAAGAAGCACTTTCCGCCACTTAGTTACTTTAAGATTGGCTTTTCGAAGTAGGTCTTCAGCAGAAAAATTTTCTAAATGCATCTTTGTTACATTAAATTGAGTCGCTATATTTGCAACGTTGTTGCAATAAACCATATCAAAAACAAAAGTAGTATGAAAAAAAACTTCATCATCCTGACAGCCATCTTACTGACTGCACTTATTACGGCATGTCATAAAGACGATCACGATCACGATCATGACAAGAACGATAAGGAACCTCCAACAATTAATATCATCCAGCCCACTGCCACCATGTTTGATGTGGGGGATACCGTTAAAATACACATTGTAGTGACGGACAATAAGGAGCTACACGATGTCGATGTATTTATCAACGACAAGAAAAACGGATCTGAAGTCTATAAGCTACATCGCCATAGCCACACCAAAGAGGTAAATATCAACTCCTGGTGGGTGGCCACTGCTCCGCATGGTCATGCAGATTACATTCTCCTTGTAAAAGCAGAAGATGCAGCCGGTAACAAATCGGAACGTACCCACGAATTTCACGTACATTAAGCACATTACTCAGTGCTGTTAAACGCAAAAAAGCTGTCTTTTCAAGACAGCTTTTTTATTTTAATCGCTGTTCAAAATTCCATGCAGATCTGAGCATATCCACCAATGAATATTTAGCTTTCCAGCCCAGTTTTTCATTAGCCAATCTGGTATCGGCATAAACGGCTTCGACATCACCCGGTCTTCTATCTACGATCCGGTATGGAATCGCTATTCCAGTAGCTTTTTCGAATGCTTCTACCATCTGAAGGACGGAGTATCCCTCCCCTGTACCCAGATTATACACTTCAAAAGGTTTTTCCATTTTGCCGTTGAGCATTCGGTTTAGTGCATATATGTGTGCATCTGCAATATCCACTACATGTATATAATCGCGAATGCACGTGCCGTCGGGTGTATTGTAATCTCCCCCGAAAATTTTCAACTCAGAACGCTTACCTATAGCCGTTTCTGAAATGTAAGGTACAAGATGATGAGGTGGGCCATCCTGAAATTCACCAATTATGCCGGAATGATGTGCTCCTATGGGATTAAAATACCGGAGAGAAATGACATCCACGGCTCCCGTAGCTGAAAAATCCCGCAGGATTTCTTCCGACATTTTTTTTGTATTGCCATAAGGCGATTCAGCTGGTTTGACTGGTGCATCTTCACTTACGGGCAATACATCCGGATTACCATACACGGTACAAGAAGAGCTGAATACCACATTCCGAATTTTGTTTGCTGCCATGCATTCGAGAAGGTTAATGGTACTCACTAAATTGTTGTAGTAATACTTAAGAGGCTTCTCCACAGATTCATGAACCAATAAAAAGGCTGCAAAATGAATAGCCCCGACCATATCCGGATATTTATCAAACAGGGCTTTCATTTCATCTTTGTTGCACATTTCGACCTTTTCGAAAAGGATTGGTCGTCCAACAATTTTTTCAATTCGATCTTTTACTTCTATAGGTGACTCACTGAGGTTATCGATCACTACGGGCTCAAATCCATGCTCAATCAATTGAACTGCCGTGTGGGATCCGATGTATCCAAGACCTCCGGTTACAAGAATTTTGTTTGACATATGCTGAATTTATATCCAAAGAAAGCATGATTAAGGGATAGATCAACTGAAAAAATCACCACACCAGAAATTTTAATAAAAAACCCGCCTCATTGAATAGAGGCGGGTTTGATTGGTCGATATCATCAATTACCTAAACAGAGTGACCGAACCATTTCGGATCTCTACCTCATTGGTAATCATATTAAGATATTGCAGCGTGTAGAAATAAACCCCGTTTGCCAGAGGCTGACCGGTATTGCGATGATTTCCATTCCATGGTTGGGCATTTTCGTAATTATCACTTTCATAGACAATATCTCCCCACCTGTTGAATATGCGAAGCCGGGCATTCCGATGTTGGTCAATATTACGGATTTCAAATAAATCGTTTTCTCCATCTCCATTTGGTGTGAAGACATTTGGAATCTCAATGGGATTGATCACGGGCGGAGGGTCTACCGGTTCCTCAGTACAGGTAAATTTTTCGTAATTTGATATGCTCTCATATCTCCAATTAATCCCTGAAGTGTCATCAGCGATGACCCGAAGCCAATAGTCGATGTCCTGAGTGCCGTCACACGGTTTTTGAATGATCAAGGTTGTATCAAAGGTCGGATTTCCTTCCATCTGAACTTTTTCCCAGGTGATTTGCTGGGTGGCCTGGTCTTCAACGCCAATCTCTACGGTATATCTCGGATGGGGCCAGCCGTCGTAGTGATTCCATACCAGGGCAAATTCAGTATCTGTCTCATACAATGTGTCTAACAGAATACTCCTGATGGACCTGGTAATATAAAAGGGTTGTGACATGACTAATTGCACTTGATAATGGTAGATCCCCGAATTAACTTCCGGGGTATTCAGTGTAATATCCCTCCAATAGAAATCGGTTGGTACATTTTGGAAAGCTAAAAAGTTAAAGGTTTGTCCACTGTCATCACTTCGGTATATATTCCAGCCATCGATCAATGCCAGATTAACCGTAGGGGTATCAATCTCCCACTCGATGTATGGATGCATATTGTTTTCAATGGTTACGTTTTTCAAATCATACAAAGGATTCGGACAATTGGTGACACGGATGATTATTGCATAAAATTCAGGCAGAGGGAAACCACAGGAATTTAACAGCGTATTTCCATCATTTCCGACCTTTATATAAAGGACGTAGTCCCCGTTTACCGTAAATGGTTTGTGTAGTTTTAGTTGAATATTTTTTGTTTCCAGTGCAACATTGCAATTTTTAACCACACCAGTCACCGGCCTTAGTATGGAGTCCGGACCTACAATTCTAAATTCAGATCCCTCATCCGTGATGGATTCGCATTGAATATTGACATCAAACTTTAAGTCCACCACACTATCAAAGCAATTGTAGGGCACAATCGGAATGATCTTACTCCAGCCGGATGGTGAATTGGGGTCTGGTACGGAGTCATTTCGCAGTGGATATCCATAGTTGGCCATAAAACCGTGTACATATCCGTCTGAAGGTTCCGAAACGTTGGAAAATCCCGGAAGATTGATGTCTATTTTTGGTCCATTTTGTACTTCGGGCTTACAGTTGTTCGTAAAATTAACCTGCATATCTCTTTGGGCAGTTCCCACAAGTACCCACGTCAGAAATACGGTATCCCATCTGTACTCTTCGACTTCTACCTTGAGTACAAACAAGCCGGTCACATTGCCGGTAGTAAATTTAAAACTTCCGTTATTTTCGATCACAATTTGAGTACCGGGAGCTATCGGAAATGGTTGATTTACCGAGTATCCCGGCTGCCATCCCATATTCACACCGGGTCCGCAGTTGGGGCCTTGTTGTGGATTTGTCCAACGATAACGAACAGAATCCCCATTAGGCTCAACAGTCGCCTGAGACCAGACAAAATAATTGTTTGTACAAAACGATTTGGCTGCCGGCGTAATAAACTGTGGAGATGTGTTGTTGCCAACCATACTATTGAGCAAGGCCTCTACATATAGCGTAGCACCTCCGGCGCCCACCAGGTTTTGATTTGGGTTTCGGCAGCATACCACCGAATGAGAGAATCGCACATCCGAACAATTTTGTGGCAAAGTAACCACACCCTCATACCAATGTGTCTCGATAGCTTGAAAACCAGCACCAGTCGCCGTGGATACACATTCATCCTGGCCGGGGGTAAGAAATCCACCTGAACCCGGGCCACTTGTAATAGGAGTATACCCTAATTGCGCGGGAGGTACTTTCGGAAGATTTACATTGAATGTACTGAAACAGCTTGAGCGTATGCATAAATTTACATTTGCTGCAAGTGCTACGGGAGAGGATTGCAACCTGTAAAGTTTTACAATAACCAGATATTGCCTTGGGACGTTTGTGCTATCTCCGATATATCGATACATGATCTCGGCACCTGCCACGTGGGTAGAATGCAAACGAGGTGAAAAAAGGAGCAACAAACAGAAAAAAAATCCGGTTATTTTCTTCATTATATTATGAAATTTAATGCCAATAATTAAATTATAATACGTGGTGTAAAGGTAAGATATATTCTATTAAGTGATAAAAATTCCATGGAATAATCCCAAATCAGGGCGATTATAGGTACAAATTTGGATTTATCTCAAAAAAAATTGAATTAAATGCTGGTTTACATTCAATTTTAAGTGATCACCTGCATAATGAACACAAGACAAACAGAAAGCTGAACTCTTAGCTTGAAAGAAATGTTGAATTGTACATTTGTATCGATTGACATCACATAGCTGAATAATGGAGAACATTCGGAACTTTTGCATCATTGCACATATCGATCATGGTAAAAGCACCTTGGCAGACAGACTTTTAGACACGACCAATGCCATAAGCGACCGCGAGAAAATGAATCAGGTCCTTGACAATATGGACCTGGAACGCGAACGGGGTATTACCATTAAAAGTCACGCTGTCCAAATGTACTATACCTATGAAGGTGTGGAATATACCCTTAACCTAATAGACACACCAGGCCATGTAGATTTCAGCTATGAAGTATCCAGAGCCATTGCAGCCTGTGAGGGTGCTCTTCTCATCGTGGATGCATCTCAGGGAATACAAGCGCAGACGATCAGCAATCTTTACCTTGCCTTGGAACACGATTTAGAAATCATACCGGTA
>CALFUW010000014.1 GCA_937929815.1 uncultured Flavobacteriales bacterium
GTTTACCTTGATCGTAAATAACGTGACAAACAGAGAATACATGATTCGGTTTGTAAGACCAGAGGCACCGAGAAACATTGCTCTTCAGTACAGGTTGGAGTTTTGATCAGTCATTTTTCAGAATTCGTCCACTATTTCTAAGATCGTGCGAAAGGCGACAAACTTGTTTGCATAACGTTTGGAATGCTCTTTTTGAAGATCGGGTGCAAAGAGGTTTTGATAAAGAGTCAAGGATTCCCTGTCTTTAGCGATGTATTGAACCGCATAGGTTGTACCTTCCGGGTCACCAGCCAATACTTTGGAAATTTTGCACTCATCAAACATTCCGGTAGCCAGCACATCTGGTATATGTGTAGATCGCATCCACTCAAGCCAATCCATATGTACAGAGTCATCGATGTTGATGGTTACATTATATATATAGTGGGTTTTCATAAAGTGTGTTTATTAAGCAGTGCCCTCAGGCGCAGTCTGGCCTGATTGTGCATAAAACTTTCAGTAAACTGCAATACAATCAATTCGTATAATTCAATGGCTTTTGAAGGGTTATTCAGTTTCTCTTCGTACAATAGTGCAGCCTGATAAATGGCCCTGTCAGCCATTAGTTCATAACCAAACACAGTGTATACCTTTTCATACCATGTTACAGCCTCTTGATACAAACCTTGGGCCTCATAGGTCATCGCTTTAAGAAGGTAGGCATCATCCTGAATGGGGTGATTGGTATACGTTTGAATAATGTAGTCGAGGACTTTATGGGTATTGTGGTATTCGCCTACGTAATAAAATAAATCTGCATGTGCATAAAAAGTCATAGCTTCATACGTGGTATCACCACCGGAATTAAGGAGTATTTTACTTGCATAAGCAGTGGCATCATTTGAGATAGGTTTAGAAGTTGATTCCTGAAGAATTTCGAAAATCTCAAGTGCCCAGGGTATATCTCCACTGTAATAGATGGCACGTGCGCGAAAAAATTTCGCATCATCTTTCATTGATTCACTCTCAGCCGATTCTTCAGCCCGCGCATACGCCACAATGGAAAGCATAAATTCTTTCATCGACAGATATATGTCGCCCTTTGTGATGAGTAACCTTGATTTTTCATCAGGACGTTGACCGGGCATTTTTACGAGCGATTCAATCAGGTCAAGCGCTTTTTCCTTTTGATCGGCTTTAAATGCCATCAGTCTGGCAGTAGCCTCCGCAAGAGGCAGTGTATAGGCATTGATGCCGTTGGTTTGTAAAATTTTTTCATTTTCGGCGATTAATGACCGAATGTTTTCGCGTTTTACATCCTCGCGAAATGCCTTAAGGGTTTGAGCATGCTGCAGACCGATGGTCGACCGCATGATATAGCTGCTGTTGTTGGTATGGTCGAGCACCCATTGAAATCCCGATATAGCAAGGTCATATTCCTGATTTTCTACGGCTAAAGATGAGAGTTGATAAATCTCGCCTATGGCTGAATAATTGGATTTCTGATGCCAGTCTTTAAGGAAATCCAAAGCTTGGGCATAATCTTTTTTTTCGCTGTAAATATGTGTCAGTACATCTGCCATTACAGGATTTTTCTGATTAAGAGATTTTGTCCGAAGTTGGGTTATGATATAATCCAAATTGTCCTCGCCACCGTCAGGTGCCATCGCCCGGGTCAGAAGACCCTTGACGGTGGTGGCCATAGAGGGCGACCGTTCAAGGATTTCGATATAGGCATCATACATCTTTTCCAACTGGCCCATATCGGCGTATAAAAGAGCTTTTTGGTATGTAAAATTAAAGGCAGGATTAATCTTTTCGGCGGATTCATACGTGCGAAGCGCTGCTTCAAAATATCCTTTATCGCTGAGAGCCTGACCGACCTGGTAGGCATTTTGAGGATATTTGGCAACGGATTCAAGGATTCGGTTGATAATCTTTTGTTCTGTCCTTCGATCTCCAAGTCGTGCTTTGGCAAAAGCCACATCTACAAGGTAAACTCCTTCTGGTTCATTGGTCCGGCGAATATGAGCTTCCGCGAAGGCAGCGGCTTCTTTATAGTCTTTCAGCTCCATAAGGCATTGATAGATTTTCAAATAAAAAATGCGCTGTGAGGAACGCTTGTATAGCTCCCGGTATTCGGCCAATGCTTTGTCATATTCCTTTTTTTCAAAATACGTATCGGCCAATTGCATGTTTTGGCCTGTTAAGCTGGTTATTACCAGCAGGAGGAGTAAAACGAGGATGTTTTTCAATTTTCAGCAGTTTGTAGGTCATAGCGCATAGCGCTGTCGAGTTTTACTTTCAGTGCGGGCCACTTATCCTTGTAGTTGAGTGGATTTCGTATTCGTTTGTAGAATTTGGTCATTGTTTCCTGCATGGCAATGGCTTCATGATCGATATACATCTGTAGTGTGTCTGAAAGTGAATCTGATGCGTATATCAATTGGCGCAATGCTTTGATTTGTTTGATATTGTAATCAAGTTCAGCCAAAATCTTATCATACTCTGAAAGAGATTTTGTAAGAGAGCGCCTTGTGTCTTCAAGACCGGATAATTCGTTGATATAAAATTCGCGGGGGTATTGGCGGGGACTGTTGCGAAAGTGTGTGTAGTACGGGTCTAACTCCTGCAAAATTGATTTCATGCGCTCAGGATTATATGTTTTTGCTTCTTTGAGTGTCTGTGTCAGATGTAGTTCGAGAGTGTCCAAAAAGTAAATTTTTTGTGATTCTTCACTTGAAAACCTACTGGTAGCAGTCCTGTTACAGCACAATAGCATAAAAAAACCTGCCAAGAGAATATACCTCATGAATTTGTTTTAATTATAATGCGTAAAGATAAACTCCATATATGCAATAAAACAGTGCGGTATAACAAGGTAATAGACCATTGATACGTTCTAAATCTTAGTCAACTTTATACATAATTAAAAAGCGAAGCCATAAAAACCGGTTTACTACTTTTGACCTATCTCAAATCGGATGAAATTAAAAACGCTGCTTGTATTGATATTGGTATGCTGTGTTATTCAAAAGGCACAGAGCCAAAAGACGCTAAACCGAATCCTTTTTATTTTTGATTGCAGTAATTCTATGCAAGCCAGATGGGAAAGCGGTACGCGCATGGATGTGGCTAAACGCTTTATAAGTCATCTCATGGACAGTATAGCAGCAATCAATGATAATGAAGTGGAGGTGGCTTTGAGATTATATGGGCATAGCAAGGGATTTCCACCTCAAGATTGCAATGACACACGGCTGGTAGTCCCCTTTGGCAAGGGCAATATTCCAAAAATCAAACGGATCATTCAAGGTCTCAGACCTATGGGTACCACACCCATAGCAGTTTCTTTGGAAAAGGCTGCGGAAGACTTTCCGCCTTGCAAAAACTGCCGAAACCTCATTGTTTTAATTACAGATGGAATCGAAGAATGTGGAGGAGATCCTTGTGCAGTATCTGAACAGCTTCAAACAGCGGGTATTGCGATTCGGCCTTTTGTGATAGGGATAGGATTGGACGCGCAGCAACGAAACTCAGTAGAATGCATTGGCCGTTTTTTAGATGCCACCAGGGAGGAAGATTTTCGGCGAGTGCTAAATCTTGTAATCACCATGGCGCTTGAAAAAACAACTTTTCAACTCAATCTGCTGGACAGTGCCCAACTCCCGTCCGAATCGGACGTAGCCTTTACAGTATATGATCAAAAATCCCAAAAAGTAGTCATGCGAATGATGCACACTCTTGGGAGCAGAGGGGTACCTGATACTTTGCCAGGAGATCCGCTGATCACATATAGAGTGGCTATTCACAGCATACCGGAGGTGGAGATTCGTGATGTCGTCCTGGCTCCGGGCAAGCACAATGTAATCGCCACGCCCCTGCCACGGGGTAGATTGGCCATAAGAACAGATAAACTCATTGGATACAAGGAGGTCAGATGCTTGCTTCGCAATAGCAATAGAGAAATAATCAATATACAAGATATCAATTCAGATTGCCGTGTTTTATCGGGTACGTATGATCTTGAAATTCTGACCAATCCTCCCTATCGCACCTCGGTGGTAATCAAGCCTGCTGAGATTACATCTGTACAAGTGCCGGTAGCCGGCGTTTTGTCGTTTCAGGCAGTAGCTACGGGCTATGGCTCTATATTGGACCAAAATGGTCGTCGTGTGGTGGATCTCGACGAAAGTGTAACTAGGCACACAGTGCCCCTGCAACCCGGAAAATATACATTGGTATTCAGACCAAAGGCAGCAAGAGATATATTTTTTTCAGTGACACGGGATTTCGAAATCACCAGTGGCAACACCACACTTCTAAAAATAAACTAAAACATGAACGCTCTGCCCATCCTTCTGCCGGTGATGTGGGGATTGATCACCTTTGGAACTGCTATGTCGGTGTATCGGACGGGATTGCCTTTGTCAATGATCTTATTGGCTTTATTTCCATGGTTTTTGCCTCTGGAATGGGCTGTATTTATCGCTGCATGCGTCCACTTTCTGGATTATTCGGTCAAATTTTCGGTGATGAAAAATCGCGCAAAGGTGAAAAGTGTTTTGACATTTGGTCTCCCTGCAATGGTAGGAGCATGGCTTGGAGCTGGCTTTTTTACAGATTTAATAAACTATTCATCTATTCAAATAGGTGAGTCCGGCATTTCCCCTTTTTATGTTCTGTTTTCGGGCATGCTTTTGCTATCTGCCGCTGCGGAGTGGATGACGGATTCTAGTGGTTTGATTGCTCTGCATATGCCACGAGGTGTTGCTGGTGTGCTATGCGGCATGGCAAGCGGCATGTCAGGCGTATTTGATTCGTTTAAAAAAATCCTGTATAAGCCATCCGATGAAAATTTTGTGCAGTACAGTGCCACCATGATCGTGTCCTCACTTTTTTCGGATATGGCCAGACTTCCAATATATCTGGCGATGATTCACAGACCACAGGACAATGCATCTTTCAAGCTGTATGCATTTGCGGCATTTACCGGAGCATTTATTGGAATACTTTCGGGCTTGAAATATCTAAAAGAAGTTAGAAATAAAGTCCTCAGACAGTGGACTTTGGTAGCTATCAGTGTATCTGCTTTGGGTTTGCTGATTAAAAACATGCTGTAGATGACCAAAGATAGCCCTTTAGTAAGTGTCATCGTACCCAACTACAACCATGACCAATTTTTGAAACAAAGACTTGAAAGTATTGAAAAACAAACATATAAAAACATTGAGCTCATACTTTTGGACGATTGCTCTACCGACAACAGCCAGCAAATCCTCAAAGAGTGGGTTTGGAATCGGCCAAATATCCGGTTGGTAATAAATGAGAACAATTCCGGTTCTCCATTCGCTCAGTGGAACAAGGGCATGCTCCATGCCCGTGGCGAATACGTATGGATCGCAGAGAGCGATGATACCTGCAAACCTGATTTTTTGGATGCTTTAGTCAGAATACTTGAAGACAACCGGGATGCATGTCTTGCTTTTTGTCAGAGTATCCTGATTGACAAGGATGACAATGCCCTTCACAGCTTTAACGAACATTATCGATTCGTCTTCAAAACAGATCGGTGGGAGAGGGATTTCTGCGCTGATGCACAGCGGGAATGCTGGCAGTACATGATGCTTCACAATACGATTCCCAATGCGTCGGCAGTACTCTTCCGGCGTGAGGACCTAAACAAGGTACTGCCAGTGGACGAAGACTTTAAGCTCAACGGAGATTGGTATTTTTACGTCAGACTTTTGTCCGAATCCCAAAAGTTCTGTTTTACGGCGCAGCCGCTAAACTACTTTCGGTACCATAGTCAGACACAACGCGTATCAGCCCGAAACAAGACCCATGCCTTTTTCGAAATAATTCGCATTCAGAACTTTATATATAAAAAGTTTCCCTTTGCCACAGATCAATTTGTGCAAGCTCGCAGGCAGTGTGCATATTGGTGGATTGGCAATGTAAATGGCACATCGCTTTTGAAAAAGGAGCTTTTAAAAGAACACCTTCGGCTCTACCGACATTTTTCACCCTATTTCAAATATTTTTGGTGGAGGATCGTCTGGCATTTTATTTTTATATCTATTCGCAGGGTATTAAAATTTATGGGACTAATAAAACCTATGAAGCGACTTCGCACCAAATTTTTTCCCGGAAAGTATTTTGAACCGGAATTACCTGAGTAAAATTCTGATTTTGGTTGTAGTCATTCCTGATACCTGGAACAGGGTGAGTTCGAAGTCTGGTGGTCCGAAATTGCCGCGCACATTGTTCGAAAATCCGTATGGCTCTTTCGGAATTCCGAAGGGATTGGTATCGAGTTTTCCATTGTTGTTTTGATCGTGAAATGCCTCAACGGAATAGCTACCTGAAGACAAGTCTGTATATCGAATGGTTGCTCTTTTGTTTTCCACCGGGATGACAGATTCTTTTACAATGTTGTTTTGTTCATTTTTCAAACGCAGATAGACCTTGCCATTTTCCTTGGTACTTTGAATCTCAAATTCTACGATTAAAATTTGACCGGCGGCAAAAAAATTCAACAAACCCAATAAGAATACATAGAAAAACCTCATTTCAAAAAACCTGTACACAAATTATCGGTGAAATACGACAAATCTATTTGCAAATTGATTGCCAAATTCGTCTTTCAGTATCAAAATATACAATCCGGCGGGCAGATTTTTAATGCGCAATGAGTTGGTAAAAGGCGATTTCAATACACTTATACCTTGTAAATTGATGATTTCCAAAGACATATAAAGTCCTTCTGCCTGGATTTCGAGAGACTCATCTGCTGGATTAGGGTAGAGTTTTACCTCTGTGTGGCTGACTATTTCAGACAAGCCGATTTGTGGTGTATGGCTGAGATACATTTTCTTCTGAACAGATCCCGAATGAGCTATGACTTCGTATACTCCGGAGGGCAGTGTTGAGGGTAGTGTCAGCGTACATCTTGCTGCTGTAAACGCAGGGATTGCCATCTGTTCGATGGTAAATTGAGGATTAGGCACCGAAATGAATACTGAATCCACAAGTAGTGGGTGGTACCCTTGATTCCACAGACTGAAAAACACCGGCAATGTTGGAGAATTTGAGAAAATAGTGTCTGAAGACCATTTAAAATTTTTCACATTCGGAAAGTCGGCCGATCCTGTAAGCGAGTTTATACGATTTAAAACATATGGATAGCGAATCAAAATGTTGTGCCGACCTTGATGCACGGCTACAATGCTGTCCCTGCGACGATCCATAGCATCGGGCAGATGCTGAAAATGCCACTCGCGCAGCAGAATTTCCTGGGGTGCCACAAAGTTGGAATAATCCTGATATCGAAGGACAAAGTAGAGCAATGCCCTCGCCACGCGACCTTTTGCAGAATCGCGGGGCTCAAATACGCCGGAGAGATATTTAGAGCCATTGACCTGCCAGGATGGACTGCCCGTGACGATTCCATACGGGTAGTTCGATCGAATGTTGTTTGCAGTTTCGTCGGTACTGTAGAGATGATTTAGATCGCTCCGCATGGGGTCATTCTGATTAAAGAAACTTTGTGGAAAGACATGTTCCGCATTAAAATCATTGGCTATGGCTCCGGCACGAGTTGTAAACTGTGCCATACGCGCCGTGTATAGGCAGGTGACCCAGCCACCGATGTTGTCGAGCTTGCTGTACATCAGATCGCGTGCTCCGTTGTATCCCAGATTGGTGTGATTACTCTGATATGCAGCCATAGCCTGTTTCAGGGCCAGACCGGACTTGTTTTCTGTGTGCTGACCGATTGAAAAATCAAATTTGCCCTGACCACATAGCAGTGTTGAATAGTCACCATTGCCATTTTCGGTTTGGATAATCAATGGTACTCTGTAATATATATCGTTTTGAGGGTGAAACCTCACGGTGATATGCGTGGTGCCCGGAGGAATGGAAGTGGGTGTGTTATTGAGGGTGAATGCATTATCATTGAACGCTTTGCCGATTTGTATTGATTTTATTGTGACTGGCAATGACGTTGAATTTATTACTGTAACTGAGCCAACGACGGTATCCCCGAAATCCGTGGGTTGAAAATGAAGACTATCTTCCAGAATCGTAAGGCCTTGTGCCTTTACAGGATGAAATAATGCTGTAAATACAGTGAAAAGGAGACTTAAAATCGGACGCATCTCAAACAATCATTATGAGCACAAACGTACGGTTTGGTTTCTATGCTTATCGAATATCGAAGAGAAGTATTTGCATCAACAAAGTGTCTCAGAACTGTCCGGTTGATAGCAAGACCAGATTGCAAGCGACTTCGCACTGAATGCCATTTTGCTCCGCCTTTTTGATCAGCTCGGGGTTGTAAGTGCCGGGGTTGAAGATGATGCGCTTTGGTTTGAGTGAAAGAATGTAATCGTAGTAAGGTTTTTGATTTTCAGGCGAAAGATAGAGGGTGATGGTATGAATGTCCTCCTCTGGGACCTGAGTTTTATGGATGATGACGCCGTGGGCTTCACCTTGGCGATTGCCTACCGCTACAACCGGATGTCCGGCAGCGATCAGCCTGTGGATGG
The DNA here is from genome assembly GCA_937929815.1 of uncultured Flavobacteriales bacterium. Taxonomy (GTDB): domain Bacteria; phylum Bacteroidota; class Bacteroidia; order Flavobacteriales; family Schleiferiaceae; genus Thermaurantimonas. The sequence goes on from CALFUW010000014.1 coordinate 8,532, forward strand.
CCATATTGGAATAGCGGTCGGGATTGCTGCTGGCACCCAGGACGAGCGTTTTCTTTTTTTCCATCAGTCGCTGGATTTTAGATTAAATTGAATATCCGGAAATTTTTCCCGGGTCATTTGAAGATTAAATTCCGAATCAGCCAGAAAAACCAATCTGTCGTGTTTGTCGCGGGCGATGTTTCGCTGCTTGGTGCGCCTGAGTTCATTCAATTGGGTTTCATTGTCTGTTACAATCCAACACGCCTTCCATGCCGGAAATGGCTCATATGTGCAACGGGCTCCATATTCATGCTCCAGGCGATATTGAATCACATCATATTGGAGTGCACCAACAGTGCCGATGACTTTCCGTCCGTTTTGTTCAAGGGTAAAAAGCTGGGCTACACCTTCGTCCATCAACTGATCAATGCCTTTGGCCAATTGTTTTGCTTTCATGGGGTCAGCATTGTTGATAAAGCGAAAATGTTCGGGCGAAAAACTTGGAATATCCCGAAAATGAATCACTTCACCTTCAGACAGGGAGTCACCTATACGGAAATTTCCGCTGTCGGGCAGACCGACAATATCGCCCGGATAAGCCTCATCCACAACCTCCTTTTTCGAGGCGAGAAACATATTGGGGCTGCTGAATTTCATCTGCTTACCGAGTCGCACATGCAGATAGTTTTTATTGCGCTCAAATTTTCCTGAGACTACTTTCACAAAGGCAATGCGGCTTCGGTGGTTGGGATCTATGTTGGCGTGTATTTTAAAAACAAATCCTTTAAATGAAGGCTCAAAAGGGTCAACAAGTCGCTCTGAAGCTTTTTTGGGTTGAGGCCACGGCGCTATTTCAATGAAACAGTCAAGAAGCTCGGCCACTCCAAAGTTATTGAGTGCCGAACCAAAGAATACCGGCGACAACTGACCCTTAAGATACGCCTCCCGGTCAAAAGCCGGATACACTTCGTGTACAATCTCAACTTCTTCACGCAATTTTTCGGCTTGTCTTTCGGTAATATACTCAGTTAAATCTTCGCCAAAAATATCCGTGATGTCCACGCTATCACTCACCCTCTGTTTATTGCTGCCGAGGTAAAATTTGAGTTTCTTCTCCCAAAGATTATAAACACCCTCAAAATCCTGGCCCATACCAATCGGCCAGGAGAGCGGACAGAGCCGAAGTCCGAGTTTTTGCTCGATTTCGTCTATGAGGTCAAAGGCATCCTTGCCCTCGCGGTCGAGCTTGTTGATAAACACAATGATGGGGATATCGCGCATGCGGCAGACCTGAACCAGCTTTTCGGTTTGGGTTTCCACACCTTTGGCGACATCGATGACCACTATGACACTATCCACAGCGGTAAGCGTACGATAGGTATCTTCGGCAAAGTCCTGGTGGCCTGGGGTGTCGAGAATGTTGATTTTATAACCCTTATACTCAAAGGCCAATACGGAAGTAGCTACCGAGATTCCGCGTTGGCGCTCGATCTCCATAAAGTCGCTGGTGGCTGCTTTTTTGATTTTATTGCTCTTTACGGCTCCGGCTTCCTGAATGGCCCCCCCGAAAAGCAAAAGTTTTTCAGTTAATGTGGTCTTCCCTGCATCAGGGTGTGATATAATTCCAAAAGTGCGTCTTCGTCGGATTTCCTGTTCGAAAGTCATTGGTTCAGTTAGAAATTAAAACCGACAAAGTTATTCAATACGATATCCTCAAATTGCTAAAACAGTGCGAAAGGATCAGGGAAATCAATTTTTGGAAAGTAAGTACATTTCACCCTATAAAATTGCGGAATTTCAATGAAATGCGTATAGCATAGTGAATAGATTGTTTCTCAAAAAAAGAATGCGTATGAAAGGTATTTCGCTTCAGATTTTCATCTCATTTATGTTTATCTGTGCAGTCAGAGGTCAATCAAAAAGGTCATCTGCGTCCATATACGATGGAATTGCTGTAGTAGGTGTACTTCCAAATGGTGGATTTTTAAACTTTATAGGTCCGAATGTTAATATTGATTTCGGAAGAGAGCCAATAGTGATTGGGATGCTCCCATCTTTGCGTTATGTGCGCGATGACAAAGGACCAACACGCAATGTTCTCATTGTTCCCAACTTAGGTACAGGTATCACGTAGACTAAGGACTGGGCTGCAGCTCAGTGTGCTTTTTATTACGATAACAAAAACGATACGCAAAATGGTCGTTGGCGAATTGGATTTGGGGTAGGTGTGCGGCTTAATGCCTTCAACAATTAGTGGGCAATCATTCAAAAATTTCATGTGTTTGGGAGTATCTTCGTCCCAAATGTCAGAAATTGATATCAAATAAAAAATCCTTTACACGCAAGTTAGACCCGGAGGAGATCCAAAATGCCTTTGCATATTACTATCCAATCACTGAGTCTACGTCTCTGCAGCTGACAAATGCGTCTCTTCTGAGATGGTATTGCAGAGAAGAATACCTTGAAAAGCAAGGTCAGACCATTGAAAAGCAATTCATTATAAAAAAGGGTGTAGTCAGAGGGTATTTGTTGGACAGCGAGGGAAATGAAGTCACAATTTCCTTTTACACAAGTGGAATGGCGGTAACACCAACCCTAATGCGGAGCGTTGATTTTGTTTCTTTTGTAAACCTTCAGGTGATTTCACAGGAAGCTGAAATTTATGTTTTTTCAAATCACATCATGGATGAAACCATGAAAGGCAATGGCGAACTAATGGAGTTTGGTTTCAAAGTCATGATGGCTGACAGTTTTTTGCGTGCTCAACGCGAGCGAATGTTGCTTACCTACTCAGGATTGGAGCGGATTGATTGGTTTCGCAGAGTCTTTCCAGGTCTCGAAAACGAAATTCCACATTATTACATCGCTTCTTTTTTAGGCCTAACTCCAACTTCATTAAGTCGTTTGCGCGGCACAAAAAAATGATTTTCAAACTCATTTCTTGCCAAATGTAAATGGGATTCATTTTTAGCCTTGCGAACTTTGTAGTGTTTGTAAAAAAGCATTCTAAAGAATGCTGAATTTCAACTACTAAAGTTAAAAAAATGGAATGAAACGATTTTTACTCTTATTATACTGCTTCTGGGGGACATTATATGAACTTAGGGCTCAAGATAAATCAGAAAAAGAAAAAAGTGCTGATAAACGCAAGATTGAGAGCCTGTCCATAGCCTATGCCAGTGAAAATTTCATTAGACCAGGAATGCAATTAGCTGCCAATTTTTTTCCAGTACAAGGAAAAAGAAGCGAATTGATGGTTTCGTCTGTTGCAACTATTTTTGTTTTTAGACCTTTTTACACTTCTTTGCTTCTAGGAGGCAGAGCATTGTACCAAATCCACTTCACATCAGGAATTACCCTACGACCTATTGGCATCACACCATCCTACAAGTACAAATTTCTATCGGCTCCGGTGTATGAGGTGAGGAATGGAAATGTAGTAAAGGATAATAGCCAAGGCTATGGCAATTTTCATCTTCTGGCAACTACCGGGTTGGCGTATAATTTTTCGGATAAAAAAGGCCTGCCTTGTTCTGTATTTACAGATTTTGGAGTGTCGGCTGAACCCTATTTTGGAGTCTATAAATTTCATTATGAAATCTTTATTGGGGTATCTTATCACTTAAATTACAATTCCAAAAAATGAGAAATCAATTGATATACTTTTTGATTTCAGGTCTGCTGCTCTTTGCAAGCTGCTCCAAGCCGTTTTTACCTGAAAAGGGTGAAGATTTTTTTTATGTGAAACGATTGAATGCCCGCTTTCCTGTTTGGGTGAAGGGTAATTTAAAGAGCGATGTATTTCTTATCATCGTTCACGGAGGGCCAGGAAGTACCGGCACACAGTATTTTCACTTTGGAGCATTTGATGATTTACAGCGCGAATATGCCGTGGTATATTGGGAACAGCGGGCTTCAGGGTTTTCACAGGGCAATGGACAAGGTGGTCAGGAGCACCTTAATGCTGAAGAGGCTTCACAAGACCTAGAAGCGGTGATAAACGTTATCAATCATAAATACAATCCAAAGAGCACATTCATTTTAGGACATAGCTGGGGTGGGGTACTCACTACTTGTTTTTTGGGCAATAAGCCCGCAAGGCAAAATATGGTCAATGGCTGGATATTGGTCAATGGCGGCCACAATTGGTCCATGGGTCAGCAACTATCTGTAAACTGGGTAAAACAAAGAGCAGAGGATTTTATATCTGGCACAGCCACAAGCCGATTCAATAAAAAACATTGGGAAAAAGCGAGGGACTGGTACAATAAAAACCCATTAGGTAATTGGGACAATATTCGTTCAATGGCGTGGATTCAAAAACACGTAGCTTACGTAGATGATGCCGATGGATACTTTCTACCCGAAAACCGCGATGAAATAGAACGCAGAACTTTTGGAGAAAATGGCCTGGGCTTACAAAATGCTTTCGGATTTTCAGGCATTTGGGCTTGGTTTACTAAAGGCAATCCACCACTGTGGGATTCTCAAAAAGAAATCACCACTGACAAAATGCATCAAATCAATCTTCCTACGCTGATATTATGGGGCAGGCACGATGGCATATTGCCGGTTACGCTGGCGCAAGATGCTTATGACAGGATCTCAACACCTTCTACTGATAAGGGCATTATTATATATGAGCATACCGCTCACTCACCGATGTTTGAAGAGACCGCAAAGTTTAATCAGGATGTGAAAGCATTTATTGAAACATATAAATAGCAGAATATGGCAAAAAAATTTTCAATTCTATTCAATCTCTCAACCCTTCTTTTAGCCGGAGTATTGCTTACGGCAGGCTGCCAAAAAATAGACGATTTGGGCGTACTCGTCCCGCCGACCGTTGACCAAGACCCGAACTTACCCGGTGTAAGTGTAAATGTTGCAGGCAAACAAAGACTTATCCACGTTCGCACATTTGGCAATGCGAGCAATCCTCCCCTTTTTATTCTGCACGGCAGCTACACCGATACCCGCCCCTACCGCAACATCTGCGAAAGCCTTTCAGACAAATACTACGTGGTAATATGGGATCAAAGGGGTTGCGGGCTTTCCGAACGCATCACGGAAGATGAATTTACCTTAGAGAGTGCCGTAGAAGAAATCAATGCGATGAAAGCCATCTATGCACCCAACCAAAAAGTAACCGTCATCGGGCAATCCTGGGGTGGCGGACTGGCCACGCTATACACCTCCAAAAATCCCGAAAAAGTAGCCCAACTCCTGCTCATTGAGCCCATGCCGCTTACGGGCGAGGATATGCAGAAACTCTTCAAAACTATAGTGGCATTTCGCTACGACAACGGCTCTTGGAACAATATGGCACGCCACGGGCAGGCCATCAGCCCGCAGGATCACGAGCAGATCGACTACCGGGCGATGATGATTCTCCGCAGCACGATGACGGTCGGTTACCACTGCGACGGCAACAATCCGCCTGTATGGCCTATACATCGGGTGGGCGGATTTCTCGAATATGTGCGTAACAAACGGCTGGGCAATCCATTGTCCGGCTTCGCGTACGACTTCACCCAGGGCATTCAGAACTACAAAGATACGGTGCTGATCCTGGGCGGATCCTGTAGCTCCCTGGGCTATGCGATGCAACAGCAATACTCAAAACCGCACTTTGTAAATGCCCAAGTAGTAGAAATCAAAGATGCCGGACATAGAATGAATATGGAAAAATTTGATGAAGTGATGACGGCAATCAAATCATTTTTAAAGGAGTATTAGGCGATGAAAAGTTTATTGATTAGTTGGTTGGCGTTTACAGCCGCAATTGATTCATACGCCCAAGGCAATAGCCTTATTTTCCATAGAAAAGCCAATAAACTCATGGCCTATTCGGTAGCAGTGAATGTTGCCACACTCGGACAAACCCTATTTTACAACGAAGAAAATTTCCAATCGAGAAATTTCAGTCCCGCATTTTTTTTGACCAACAGCTTGCAACACTTACCCAACCTTTCTCGAGGCAAAGGCTTTGGACTTTTAGGGCTACAGGCTGCGGCAACAGCCGGATTTTACGTCACAAAAAATACGCAAACGGAGCCGCCTAACTTCTACAACAGAATGCTGTTTGTGCCAGCTTACAATGTGTCGCTTTTTGCTTCCTACACTGCGTATAGAGACTTGCGTTTAAGGCATCTAGGCGCTTCGGACTCTTGGCAGCCATACAAAGTACATGAACTGTTACTTGCCCCGTATCATAAAGAAACCATCAAAAACCCCTTTGTCTGGGGAACCGCGTTAGGAGCGATTGGCATCAACCTGCTTTTTAGCAATAGTGGCCAGTCGGTATTTCGAAGCGGAAAAACATTTATCGGTACAAAAGAATTTCACCCTTTGGCGGCTCTGCCACTGATGATTGGGGCAAACCTACTGGTGCACAGCTTGGTAGGGGCAAGTGAAGAAGCCCATTATCGAGGTGTGTTTTTTGAGCAGATGCAAAGGAATGCTTCTACCGGATGGGCACACGCTTTTGATATACTTTATTTTACCGCTTCGCATTTTCCGCAGTATTACATCGTTGACCGGAAAAATGTGCTTGGTAATACTTTGCGAACTGCTGCATTCAGCTTTTTGATGAGTTCAGCGTATCGGCATTCGGGGCTGAGGACTTCGAGTGCTGCCCACATGCTGTTTAATTTTTGCTCATCCAC
>CALFUW010000015.1 GCA_937929815.1 uncultured Flavobacteriales bacterium
AGAAGGTTGTTTTGATAATTTTCATATCTCAGTCCGGCAGAAAAGTTGCCTTGTGTGTAGATAAAATTTGCAAATCCTGCAGCAAGCAGTCTTTCCCTGGGAAAGAACTCTCCAGTCGGGTCAATCGCTTCGTCCCGAAAATAATACTGAACATCGGTTTGAAAATTTCCGTGCAGTTCACCTTTTGGCAGCTGCTGGCTTTGAACCATCGAAATGAAGGATTGAAGAAAGGTGAATGAAAGGAAGAGGTTGTTTAAAACTTTCAATGCCCGTCAAATTTTAAGCAAACTTATTGGACGGGATTAAAAATTTGTTAATGTTCAAAAAAAATCATTGAAAAGAAAGGAATGGTCCTAAAAAAAACTGCCTCTCTGAGGAGGCAGTTCAAAAGAATCCGGGTGGAAGAAGTTATTTTTTACTTGTCTTGTTTTTCAAGATCAGCCTTTAGCTGAGAGAGTGCTTCGATATCGCCTAAGGTTGTTTTTTCTACTTTATTTTGAATGCGTTTCACGGCATCCTTTGTGCTTTTGGCCGCCTTTTCTGCTACTTCAGCCTCAGCAGCTTTGACTACATCGGTATGAGACAAGACAATTCTGCGATTTTCCTTGCTAAATTCAATGACTTTAAAATCGGCTACCTCATCTACTTTAAGATGACTGCCATCTGATTTTACCATGTGACGTTTTGGAACGAAGGCTTCCAATCCGATATTTTCAATTAGCGCATTGGCACCTCCATCGACCATCTCTGTTATTTTAGCACTGAGGATGCTTCCTTCTTCGAGAAGGGTTTCATATACATCCCATGGGTTTTCGGTCACCTGCTTGTGTCCAAGGCTTAGGCGTCGGTTCTCTTTATCGATTTCGAGTACCACGATTTTCAATTTAGCACCAATGTGCGTAAAATCAGACGGGTGTTTGACTTTGCGCGTCCAGCTCAGATCTGAAATATGTATCAGTCCATCGATGCCCTCTTCAAGCTCGACAAACACGCCAAAATTGGTAAAGTTGCGAACCTGGCCTTCATGGATTGAGCCTACCGGATATTTGGTTTCTATATCTGCCCATGGATCCGGTGTGAGTTGTTTCATTCCAAGGGACATTTTACGCTCTTCGCGGTCGAGTGAAAGTATTACCGCCTCGACTTCATCACCAATTTTTACAAAATCCTGAGCACTGCGCAGGTGATTGCTCCAGCTCATTTCGCTGACGTGAATCAGCCCTTCTACTCCGGGAATGACTTCAATAAAGGCACCATAGTCAGCGAGCACTACCACTTTTCCTCTTACCTTGTCGCCCGGTTTGAGATTGGGATCCAGCGAATCCCACGGATGTGGGGTGAGTTGCTTGAGTCCAAGCTGGATACGGGTTTTTGCTTCGTCAAAGTCGAGAATGACCACATTGAGTTTCTGATCCATTTCGACCACTTCGCTCGGATGGTTAATTCGGCTCCAACTGAGGTCGGTGATGTGGATGAGGCCATCTATGCCACCAAGGTCAATAAATACACCGTAGGATGTGATATTTTTAACCACACCTTCGAGTACCTGGCCTTTTTCGAGTTTGGATATGATTTCTCGTTTTTGTTCTTCAAGATCAGCCTCAATGAGGGCTTTGTGGGAGACTACCACGTTTTTAAACTCGTGATTGATTTTCACAATTTTAAAATCCATGGTTTTTTCCACGTAAATATCATAATCTTTGATTGGGCGTACATCAATTTGTGAACCAGGTAGAAACGCTTCAATTCCAAATATATCGACGATCATACCTCCGCGGGTTTTGCATTTGATGAAGCCCTGTACTATTTCGTCGTTGTTGTAGGCTTCATTGACGCGATCCCAGGCTTTCACGGCTCTTGCCTTTCTGTGTGAGAGAACCAGCTGGCCATTTTTGTCCTCACGGCGGTCAATCATTACTTCGACCTCATCTCCTACTTTAAGGCCGGGGTTGTATCGAAACTCATTCAGTGAAATGACTCCTTCCGATTTTCCACCGATGTCTACAATGACCTCGCGATCTGTCTTGGCAACAATCTTTCCGAGGACGACTTCCTGCTCTTCAATTTTTCCGATGGTTCCCTCGTACAGAGAGGTGATTTCGGCTTTCTTTTCTTTGCTGAATTTTTTTAGACCGGTTTCAAACTCATCCCAGTCAAACTCTTCGGAGGCCGGTACTGCCTCCTGATGTTCAGACGGTGTGTGATCAGTGGTTTCGGCTGCTGGTACAGATTGCTCAGCTTCTGCCACCGGTTCTGCAGCATCTGATTCTACTTCGTGTGATTCCTGGGGCTGTGTGTGCATTTCAGGATCTTCCTGGTTGGTTTTGTTTTCTTCGTTCATGAAGATTTATTTGTATTCACTTTTTAAAAAAAACTCTTAGGCAGCATTTAAAAAATGAAGCGATTAAACTTTTCATTTTCACAATCCTTTCTGAGTTTTTCAAGGCTGCCCGAAAGGGCTGCAAAGGTATTATTTTTTTTCGTTTGATCAGACAATAATCTCTATCATCGCGAAGTGAATTTGAATTGTATTTTTGCAACAAAGTTGCATTTATGAGAAAAATAACCCTTTCCGCATTTTTATCGATTACAATTCTTTTATTTTCAATTGGTTGTAAAAAAGAGAAGCCAGAGGTTCCAAAAGAAAACGAATTGATTACGACATTGATCCTAACCTTAAAAAATAGTGAAAACCCATCTGATACAGTGGTTCTTCGCTTTTTTGATATTGATGGAATGGGTGGAATACCCCCTGA
>CALFUW010000016.1 GCA_937929815.1 uncultured Flavobacteriales bacterium
TCCCATTGGTAACCTCAATTTTACTTTAGTAGGCAATAATCTCACCGTTTTTGCAACTGCCAAAGACACCATTCAATTCAATCTTGTAGCCCAGGATGTAGATCTGAATCCCCTCCCGCCGACGAATATTCCCGCCATTCCTCAGCAAATACAGTTTTTTGCAGCAGGAGGTCAGGTAGGCGCCAACTTTGTAGATACGAAGAGTTGCGATTTTCCCCCTTGCGCCGTTATGCACCCGGGACCCGGCCAGACCGGCTACACCAATGCAGTGAGCAATGCAATCAAATTCTTCTGGCTAACCGATTGCAACCACTTAAGCAGTAATTCCATATGCGGTATAACGGGTTTGAACGAATATGTATTTACACTGAGAATGTCGGACAACTACTGTCCTTCTCCGGCTATTGCAATAGCTACAATTCGGGTGTTTATAAATGCTTCCTCGGCAGACTCTGCCCGATTGCACTGTGTCAATAAGATTGACCCATCCGGTATCTATCAACTCCACTGGACCCCGCCTCAGGACACCGGGTATAATTTCAACTTTTATGTGATCTACGGTAGTCCCACACCAGCAGGCCCTTATGTGCCGTTAGACACTATTTACAATTGGGGAACTAATTCCTACACAACCCAGCCGCTTACCCCGGCTACCGGATGGAGTTTCTATGTGGCGTCTAATATGGGTTGCAATTACAGTTCTAGCTCCGATACGCTGCGTGCCATCGACCTTAATTTGAGTGTCCTTCCACCGAACAACGGACAGTTTGCTCAAATGAACTGGAATGACATAAAAGTAAACGGCAGTTCCAATAAGACCTTTTATGTCTGGGCTGAAATCCCCAAAGGGTCTAATAACTGGGTCATGTTAGATTCGACCAATCTGTTTGCATACACCGACACTGTAAATGCCTGTGGCGATACCGTGTCATTTCAGATTAGGGCTGAGCCAGACAGCGGATCCACATGCGTAGCAGTATCAAACATCGCTGATGGGTTTTTCACGGATGTGACAAATACCGATACGATGAGGTTAAACTACGTAACCGTAACCAACAACCTCGCTCAGATAGATTTTTTTCCAAGCAATTCCGGGGACATTGTGACATACTACATCTTGAGTGGTGATCCATTTACCAACACATGGGCTATTGTAGATACTGTGGGGATTAATGACCCACTACCTCACACCTGGCAGGCTTCAAATGCCGGTAATCAAATTGAATATTTCAGAGTGATCTCTGCCGACAGTTGCGGGAATTTTTCAGACGACCAAATTGTCGTTTGGCATAATACATTATTTATCAGCTATATACTTCGTGTATGTGAGGGCACAAATACCTTGTTTTGGAACCGGTACAACGGTTGGGATAATGACCTTGTCGGATATGAACTGTATGCTGACATCAACTCGCCAATATTGGGTATGCTGCCTAATCAGCTATTGTTTTCGGGCACTCCAAATGACACTTTCTTCGTTCAAACCAATTTCGAAGAGGGTGCAGATTACTGTTATCGTGTAGAAGCTATCCACTCCTCTGGTATGCGCTCCGTATCCCAGATTAGCTGTATGAATCCTGGAGTTTTAATTCCATCAAACCTCATGTATATACCATACACAGAGGTTAAAAACAATGCCATCGAGCTTGAATTCTTTTACGACGGTACGGCTGATATCCGCGAATACGTATTGCAAAGAGGACATTCTGCCAATGGTCCTTATTACGAGATAGTTCGGTTTCCTCACAATACCGTTCCACCCTTTCGGCATACATTTACGGACACAAAAGTAGATCTCAACCAAAGCTACTTTTACCGGGTCATAGGTATAAATAATTGTGATACCATTGGAGCCGTATCCAATCATGCCAGAAATATTGTGGTAAAAGCCCATGCATTGCGAAGCGATGAAAACCGAATCCATTGGAATCCATATACAGAATTCGATGGCGGAGTATCTCAATATCAGATCCTTCGTAAAGTTGGTGAATTTGGAGCTTGGCAATTGTTACCAGTCGTCATTCTCGGCACGGATACCAGTTACATCGATGACATTAGAGTTTTTGAGGGCTCAGAAAACGTTTTTTGCTACAAAGTTTTGGCTCTTGAAGGAAACAATACCCTGCCATTACCTCCCGGATTCGGGCCTTTTGTTAGTACTTCTAATGAAGTGTGTGTAAATCAAAAAGTAAAACTTTTTGTTCCCAATGCAATCAGACCTGGCTCCCCCAATCTTGAAAATAGAACTTTTAGAGTGCAGTTTCGGTATATGGACTTGACTCGCTTTAGCATGCAGATCTTCAATCGCTGGGGTCAACTCATGTTTGAGACCAATGACCCAGCTGAATCATGGGATGCTACATTTAATGGCAAGGAAGTGCCCTCCGGGGTGTATACTTATCTGATACGGTATGCTACGCCGGGCGACTCCGATAAGGAAGAGCGAGGTTCATTTACCGTAATAAGATAAAAATCTAACATAACTTTGGCCCGCTCATTGAGCGGGCTTTTTTATGTAAGTACACAGGATGAAAAAAATACTTCTAGCGCTCATTATCACATTAGGTTTTTCGCACCTCTCCTACGCACAATTTGATGAAGAAATCAGTGAATCAACTCGTCAGACGTTTCAAAACTACCGACGTAAATTTGAAAACAAAAGCCGTGTCACTGGGTACCGTATCCAACTCTTCACCGGCAATAAGCAGATGGCAGACAAAATCAAAGCACAGTACTTGCAACTCAACTTTCCTTATCCGGTTTACATGGTTTTCGAAATGCCTAATTATAAAATCCAGGTCGGTGATTTCAGAAATAGATTGGAAGCCGAAGGAGTGCGAGAAAATCTAATGACTACCTTTAGTGGTGCCTTCCTGGTAAAAAGCCAAATAACACCTAATCTAATAACGACAAACAACTAATTCCACGTGCAATGAAATACAAACGAGTACTTCTCAAACTGAGCGGTGAGGCACTAATGGGGTCACAAAACTATGGCATCGATCCAAAAAGACTTAAGGAGTATGCCACCGAAATAAAAGATGTAGTGGCTCAAGGAGTTCAGCTAGCCATTGTCATCGGCGGGGGTAACATCTTCAGAGGAGTATCCGGTGCAGCCACAGGCATGGATCGCGTACAGGCAGATCATATGGGTATGTTAGCCACGGTGATCAATTCATTGGCGCTTCAGTCGGCACTCGAAAACGAAGGTGTATTTACCCGGTGTATGTCAGCTATTGAGATGAATAAAATTGCAGAACCATTCATACGGCGCAGGGCGATCCGTCATCTTGAAAAAGGAAGAGTCGTCATCTTTGCGGGAGGTACCGGCAATCCATATTTTACCACAGATACCGCGGCTACGCTACGAGCTATAGAAATTGATGCAGATGCTATATTGAAAGGTACACGAGTCGATGGTATTTACTCAGCTGATCCCGAAAAGGATGCAAACGCCACTAAGTTTGACGCATTGTCATTTAAAGAAGTGTATGAAAAGGGGTTAAATGTAATGGATATGACTGCATTTACACTCAGCCACGAAAACAACTTGCCAATCATCGTCTTTGATATGAATAAGCCGGGAAATCTGCGAAAAGTAATAGTTGGTGAGAATATCGGAACAATTGTGAAAAATTAAATTCTATGGACGAAATACAACTGATATTGGAAGCTGCCGAAGAAGGCATGCAAAAAGCTCTTCATCACCTGGAGAAGGAACTTGTGAAAATCCGCGCTGGAAAAGCCAATCCAGCCTTGTTGGAAAGCATACGGCTGGAATATTACGGTGTGATGAGCCCCCTCAACAGTGTGGCCAACGTAATGGTTCCCGATGCTCGTACCATCACGGTACAGCCCTGGGAGAAGAAAATGATTCCAGAAATCGAACGTGCCATCATGAATGCCGGTCTTGGACTTAATCCTCAGAACAATGGAGAGATGGTCATCATCAACATACCTCCTCTCACCGAAGAACGGCGAAAAGACCTTGTAAAACAGAGCCGTGCCGAGGCCGAACATGCCCGCGTGGGAATTCGAGCCGCACGGAAAGATGCAAACGATGAACTAAAAAAGCTTCTAAGTCAGGGAATATCCGAAGATTTGGTCAAAGATGCCGAAGAGCAAGTTCAGAAATTAACCAATATCTACATATCGAAAATAGATAAGATATTGGAGAAAAAAGAATCAGATATTATGACTGTATGAAATCCCCTTTATTCATTGCTTTTGCAGGCATCGTTTTGCTTTCCAACGGTTGTAAACCGGAAATAACCCTGGAAAAAGGAGATTCACTAACAGTCTATGTCGAAAATTATTCAATCCAAGACTTTGAACCCTACACCGATTGTTCGAAGGTGTTGGATGAATCTTCTGATGTACACAAAGAAATTGTGAGACTAGTTGGTAAAATGAGTAATGATACCTTTGAAAATGAAGACGGAAGCCATTATTACATCATTACAATCCATGATTCCAGTGGCAACGAAAAAGCATCCGTTACCATCCCTCAAGGTGGGGGAGGGCATTCTTTGAGCAAAAAACTTTTTAGTATTCTTGATCGTGTATGTGGCGACGGAAAATGATAGGGAGGCTCATATCGAATGACCTGGTAATGAGTGTTTTTTAAAAAGAGAAAAGTGTGAATCAATCTGGCCATTTTCCACGCTTTTTAGCTCGACATAGAATCATTTTGCATCACGATATGTAGTCATATAATGAGTACAACACTGCTTTTAAACTACTTATATTAAGAGCTCCGGTAGATGACGACTTTAATTTTTCAATGCATGACAAAGAGCCCTGGAAGGTGCTTTTTTTGAAATCGAAATCCTACTGCCATAAAGGGTTACATGATGTATTACTTTCTCTATTCTCAACCATTACCCATCTACCAGCAAAACAACTCTTAAAGTGAAGACCAAGCTAATCTGGAATTAACCACTGAAATTAGAAAATACGATTAAGCAGCAGAATGAAGTTATTGGAACAGTAAACGTTTTGTTGTTATTTAAAAAAAGAAAATCTACTGAATTACTTTTACACACAAAATTTTTGCTTGTGAAAGGTGTCGGCGTGAAAGCTGTCATTGCGGGATTGTACTTGTACACTGGGGTGGCATCCGGACAGCTTACTGAGATTCAAAGATTGCCGGAGGCAGATTTTCAATCCGGTATTTTTTACATCCAACAAGAGATGTTTGGTGCAGCACGGGATGTCTTTTCGAGATTGTTAGCTGACAATAAGAATCTGACAGCTGACCAGCGGCTAAATGCAGAGTACTACCGGGCCATCGCTGCAGTCCAGATGTTGCATCCCGATGGTGAATATTTACTCGAAAAATTTATTACGGACTACGAGACAAGTGCCAAGGCCAATGAAGCAAGACTATATATGGCAGACTTTCTATTCAAAAACCGGCAGTTCAAAAGAGCGGCCAAATACTATCAACAGGCTGACTGGACTTTTATAAATTCGGTCGAAAGGGCAAAAGTTCAGTTTCAGTATGGCTATTCCCTTTTTTCGATGGACGACCTTGATGGAGCTCAGCAACAATTTGCCGTGGTGAAAGAAGGAAAAACCCAGTATGCTTCACCTGCATTGTACTACTACGCTTACATTAATTATTTAAAAGGAAATTTCAACGAAGCACTGGTCAATTTTGAAAAACTCAAAAACGATAAAAACTTCGGCGGAATGATTCCCTATTATCTGGCTCATATTTATTACAAAAAAGGGGATTACGACAATTTGCTCACTGTAGGTAAAGAAATACTGGAAAGTGACGATCCTGCCAGGGCTTCGGAAATCGCCAAATTGGTGGCGGATGCCTACTACAGGCGTAAGGATTATAAAAATGCACGTATTTACTACACACGATTTCTGGAGAAGGGCGGAAAACCATCTCAAACAGATTATTACGAAATAGGCTTTACCTACTACCAACTCGGAAAGTATGAGGAGGCTGTCCAATACTTCAACAAGATCACTAATGCCCGCGAAGAGATAGCTCAGAACGCATACTACATGTTAGGCGATTGCTATCTGAAACTCATGATGCGACAGGAGGCCGCGGGGGCTTTTAAAGCAGCTGCGAGTATCTCAAAAAATAAGGAGATTCAAGAAGATGCCTTGTACAATTTTGTTAAAATCAATTATTCGGAAACGTCCCCGTATCAAAACCCGATTGAGGCAGCGGAGGAATTTCTTAAGCTTTTTCCACAGAGCCGGCATAGCAAGGAAATCAACCGTATGCTGGCCAGCATGTACAGCAACAGCAGTGACTATGCACGGGCCGCGGTGGCATTGGAGAAAGCAGGACTCGACAGTCCTGAAATGCGGGAAGCCTGGCAGCGTGTACAGTATTTTCTGGGAGTGCGTAGCTATACCAGTCGCCAGTATTCGCAGGCAATTCAGCACTTTAAAAAGAGTCTGGAGCATACCATAAATCCACGTTTCACTGCATTGGCTTACTATTGGATGGGGGAGACATACTACCAACTGATGGAATACGATGCTGCACTGAATGCGTATAATCAATTTGCTATTACTCCCCAGGCTACCTTGCTGTCAGAGTTTCCCAACCACTATTACAACAAAGCCTATGCATACATGAAAAAGCAGCAATATGCTCAGGCTGCTGTGGAATTCAGAAGATTTCTGACAGAGAAAAACATCACAGCCTCCCGCCGGCGTGATGCTCTTCTGCGTGCAGCCGACTCCTACATGATGATTAATCAGTTTGAACAGGCGCAGGAGTTTTACTCCAGAGCAGAGGCAGCTGGGGCAGATGCAGATTACACAAGATACCAAAGGGCATTGGCCCTCGGCCTTCTGAATAAAAATGAAGAAAAAATCCAGGTCCTCCGCAAGCTCATCGAATCCAGCAACAACGACAATACCCGGGCTGCGGCCCGAATGGAACTAGGTAATACATGGCTCCTGATGGATCGGTATGCAGAGGCAGTTCAGGCTTTTGATGAGTTTATCAAGTTTCACCCCTCCCACACACAAGTGCGCAGAGCATTGATAAGCAAAGCACTTGCACTTAAAAACAGCCGCAGATATGATGAGGCACTTGGCATACTAAAAAGTTTGGTATCTAAATATCCTGAAACTCCGGAATCGGCAGAAGCAATATCCTTTGCACGGATAATCTATGCCGAAACCAATCGCATGGGAGAATATGTAGATTGGGTCGATCGTAATAAATTAGGAAATATTTCTCGGGGACAGCTTGATTCTTCGCTTTACAATAATGCTTTTGAGCTATACAGCCTACAAAAGTGGAATGAGGCTGCTGAAGGATTTGAAGAATACCTGCGTCGTTTTCCGGAAGGTATATTCGTGCAAAGAGCCGAAAACTTTATGGCGGACAGCTACTGGAGGCTCAACAAAAAGTCTGAGGCCGTAAAAATCTATGAGCGCATCGTCAATAAGCCAAACCATACATTTATCGAACAGGCAGCACTGCGGGCCGGTGGGTACTACTTCGATCGCAAAGACTGGACGGCTGCACAGACAATGTATAGAAAGGTAGCTGACATAGGATCTGCCAGAGACAATAGCCGAATGACTTCAGAAAATCAGCTGATGCGGATTGCGTGCTTTATGCAAGATTGGAGCGAATGTATTCGTCTTGCCAATCGAGTACTTGCTCGGCCTGACATAGACGAGGCACTAACCCAGGAGGCCACCTTTTACCGGGCTGTAGCCTTTTTTAATCAGCAAAATCGTGAACTTGCTGAAATTGATTTTGAAAATCTGGCAAAATCCGGAAGTGGCCAATATCGGGCTGAAAGCATGTACTATCTGGCATTGTATCGTTTTATCCAAAAGAACTATACGGATTCCAAAAAACTCATCTATGATCTCGTGGAAGCATTCCCGGAAAACATTCTGCTTCGAGACCGGGCATTGATTTTATTGGCCAGAAATTTTATTGGAGAGCAAGATTATTTTCAAGCCGATTTTTCATTGGACTTTGTTATTAAGTCCAATTCCTCACCCGATTTGGTCAATGAGGCACGAGACTTAAAAAGCGATATAAAAACTTTTATTCAGAAAAAATAACCCGCAGGTTCATGAAAAGTCTCCAATTAATCGCTCTGCTGTCGGCCGTCGGATGTCTTACTCTATCAGGCCAAAATGAGAACATCGGGCAGATCAGGCTTGAAGTTATCGGTTCGTACAAGGCAACTATTGAAGACGCTCAAAAGCTCAATGATCTTCCACGAACAGAAGACACTATGCGTACCCGGGTGCCTGTAAAATTTGAAATTAAACCCATTATCCTGACTACAGATTATACACCTGAAGTGCTCAAACCCGCACGCATCAGCAAAACCGCCATTGAGCCAGTGCCCCGGACATTCATCCGCATCGGTGCCGGACTCTACACGACACCGCTCGCCGAGCTTCGCTTTGACAGCGATCGATCCAGAAACAATGCCTTCGGGGCAGGGATCAATCACTACTCTACACGTACCGGTGTCCGAAATATCCTCTTTGACAACAACGGACTCTCTGCTACCGGAGCTTCTGTGTACTATCGCCATTTTTTCGACAAGTATAGTATCGGAGCCTCAACAGATCTTGGGTATGATCGCGTGAAGTATTATGGTCTTCCTGATCTTGACCTCCCTCCTCTGGATACTTTTGTGCCCGCTGATCCCGACGTACAGAGTTATCTGATCTCCACTACACGGGTAGATGCCACAAGACTTATTCCAATCAGTTCGTTTGCCATGACCAATCTGGGATTTAGATTGGATTACTTGCGCGACCGCTACGATATCGCCGAGGTACATGCTTCGCTTCCTGTAGAATTTCAATTAAAGAGGACAGATGCTCAAAATCTGAATATTAAAATGAGCTATGAACACATGCAACACTACAATACCAAGAACGATCTCGCAATGGCTTTTAGATCCAATATATTCAGGCTGCGCCCATCAATGAATTTTTCTAATGAAAACTTGCAGTTTGATCTGGGCTTCAACATGGTACTCACCAGTTATATTCGAGAAAATCTGATATCTATTGAACCTAAAGAACCGGATGAATTATACTTTTTCATATTTCCGGAAGCGAGGTTTAAGATGCCTGTAATAGCGGAAATTCTCGAATTTGACGGCCATCTAACCTACGATCTTCAGCTCAATACCCTTCGTTCGCTAAGCCGTCAATGGCTATTTATAAGTCCCGGAATTGAACTCGATTACACACAAAAGATTGAGGCTCAGGTAGGAATGTCAGGACTTATCTTTCCGGGAGCTAGTTACCATCTCGGTGTCGGATATATCGATTGGCGAAATATGCCCCTTTTCTTTCGGAGCCCATTCTACTACAAGTCACCTGAAAATGTGCAGGGAGTGGAAGTGGTCTATCTCGACGGCAATCAGGTTCCCATACAGGCAAAGCTAGCCATCAAACTGACAAAAAATATCGATGCCGAAGGGATAGTCACCTACAACCACTACGAAATGAAAGGCGGACAAGCCTGGCATCTACCCAATTGGCGCAACGAAGTCAAACTTAAATATTCCGACGGCAATGCGTTTGACATTGGTCTCAATGTGTTTTTAGTGGGCGAAAGAATTGCTTTTTATCAATCTCTTAATACTGAAATCAGTGCCCGCCTAAAACCGTTCACAGATGCGAATCTTCACCTTAACTATCACTACAGCAAGCAGATGAGTTTTTTTCTGACGATCAACAATATGTTTTTTAACCCCTATGAGCACTACCTTGGCTACCCGGCACAGCAATTTTTGGCCATTGCCGGTGCTGTTTACAAACTGTGAATGACCACCCCATGACCTCAGAATCCAAGCCTCTCGTTGTACTGACCAATGCATCCGTAGGACATGGCAAAGAGCCCATACTCTCTGATATCAACTTGGTACTTCGGCCAGGTGAGTTTGTGTATCTGATCGGAGAAACCGGTAGCGGTAAGTCCACTCTTCTGAAAACACTTTATGCCGATTTACCCTTACTGGCTGGTGAGGGATATGTGTCAGAGTTTGCTCTTCACAAAATCAAAAGGCGTCTGATACCTTACCTGAGACGTCAACTCGGCATAATTTTTCAGGATTTTCAATTGCTCTCTGACCGAAATGTGTATGACAATCTCTATTTTGTGCTTAAGGCTACTGGTTGGAGAGAAAAAAAACACATTCAAGAGCGAATAGAGAGGGTTCTTACCTCTGTAGCTATGCTGGATAAGGCCAAAAAAATGCCTCATCAGCTATCAGGTGGTGAGCAGCAGCGCGTTTCAGTGGCCAGAGCCCTACTGAACGAACCAAAGTTGATCTTTGCCGATGAGCCAACGGGAAATCTCGATCCCGATACCAGTGAAGAAATCATTCTTCTCATCAAAGAACTTGTAAAAGCCGACAGAAGTGTGATTATGGCTACTCACGATTACAATGTCATACTGAAGTTTCCGGCTCCTACATTCCGATGTCAGGACGGCAAAGTCATTTCGGTGTTAAAGCCTAAATTATAGGTTTAATACCTAAATGATAAACTATCACAGATAAACTGTCACCAAAAGACCATTTTTTAGATAAATGGTTATGCAGAAACAAAATATCAGTGCATTTCATGCACTTAAGGTCTTTCACTTAAAAAATAAAAAACCCGGTCTTCAATGTACCGGGATTTTTTTTTGGGGGGGTCTGCAATTATGCATCGATTTTTGCGTAACGGGCATTTTTTTCGATAAATTCCCGTCGGGGAGGCACATCATCGCCCATCAACATCGAGAAAATTCGGTCTGCTTCGGCAGCGTTTTCAATGGTTACCTGTTTGAGAGTCCTTTTGTCAGGATTCATAGTTGTCTCCCACAGTTGTTCGGCATTCATTTCGCCAAGACCTTTGTATCTTTGAATGCTGACGCTGCCTTCCTTTTCACCTCCTAATTCACGTATAAGCGTATCCCTCTGGTTATCATTCCACGCATACGCCTGTTTGTTACCTTTTTTTACAAGATAGAGCGGGGGAGATGCGATGTAGAGATGACCTCGTTCGATGAGTTCTTTCATGTATCTGAAGAAGAAGGTCATAATCAACGTAGAAATATGGCTTCCATCCACATCTGCGTCGCACATGATGATGATCTTGTGATATCTAAGTTTAGACAGGTTAAGTGCTTTTGAATCTTCTTCTGTACCGATAGACACTCCCAGAGCTGTAAATATGTTTCGGATTTCTTCGTTTTCAAAGACTTTGTGACTCATGGCTTTCTCCACGTTGAGGATTTTACCTCTCAGTGGCATAATCGCCTGGAATCTGCGGTCTCTGCCTTGTTTGGCTGTACCTCCTGCTGAGTCACCCTCCACAAGGAAGAGTTCGCAACGGGCGGGATCGGTTTCGGAGCAGTCGCTGAGTTTGCCCGGAAGGCCGGTACCGGTGAGCACATTTTTGCGTTGTACCATTTCTCTGGCTTTGCGGGCCGCTATCCGGGCCTTAGCCGCTAGCACGACTTTGTTGACGATCGTTTTTGCTTCATTTGGGTGCTCTTCCAGGTAGTTGGAGAGCATTTCGCCGACGATTTGGTCCACAGCTCCGGCTACTTCGTTGTTTCCGAGTTTGGTTTTTGTCTGGCCTTCAAATTGAGGTTCCATGACTTTGACAGAAATCACAGCTGTAAGACCCTCACGGAAGTCATCGCCGGTGATTTCTACTTTTTCTTTAGCCGTAATACCAGAGTCGTCAGCATATTTCTTAAGGGTTCGTGTGAGTGCACGTCTGAATCCGGCAAGGTGCGTACCCCCCTCATGCGTATTGATGTTATTGACGTAGGAAAAAATGTTTTCGGAAAAAGTCGTGTTGTATGTCATGGCCACCTCCACGGGGATACCTGCCCGTTCGCCTTCCATGTAAATCGGTTCAGGAATCAATTTCTCCCTGGAGGCATCGATAAAGGAGACAAATTCTCGCAATCCACCCTCCGAAAAAAAAGTCTCTGAGATAGGGTTACCGCTTTCATCTTCCTCCCGTTCATCCGTGATGGAGATTCGTATTCCTTTGTTTAAAAATGCGAGCTCCCTCAGCCTGGCCTGCAGTACGCTGTATTGGTACACCGTATCATTAAATATGGTATCATCGGGTTTAAATGTCACGATGGTGCCTCTGTACTCACTTTTGCCTATTTCCTTGACATCGTACAACGGAATGCCCCTTGAATATTCTTGCTGATAGACCTTACCGTCTCTGTGAACTTCTACCCTGAGGTGCGTGGAGAGCGCATTGACACAGGACACACCTACACCATGAAGCCCTCCTGAAACCTTGTATGAATCTTTATCAAATTTTCCGCCTGCATGGAGTACTGTCATTACCACCTCCAGTGCCGATCGGCCTTCTTTAGGGTGAATATCTACCGGGATTCCCCGACCATTGTCTTTCACCGTTATTGAATTATCGGCGTGAATTGTAACTTCAATAGAATTACAATACCCTGCCAGTGCCTCATCTATAGAGTTATCCACCACTTCATATACCAAGTGATGAAGTCCCTTGGTACCGATGTCGCCTATGTACATGGCGGGCCTTTTGCGCACAGCTTCCAGCCCTTCCAATACTTGAATGCTGGCTGCTCCGTAATCTTTTAATTCGCTCATTATCAGTTATCTGAATTACCTTAATGTTTTAAGCAATACTTGCAAATATAGCTTCATCAGCGGGAAATAAGGGTGACCAACTGTTTGGGTTCAAAGGGTTTTACCAACATGTTAACTAACACTTGTTGTCGACTCTGTTTACATCACTATTACTTAACGTAAAAAGCCTGAAATAAATCTATTTCAGGCTCTTGGATAGATATTTTGATAAAGAAACGCCAGCTATGCGGTGCCCTTTAGAATTTTGTTCCAATACAGCCAAGGAAGAACATGCTTTTTAAGCATCCACATACTCCAACGCTCTTTTGACTGGTCTATTGGAAAAGTCTCAATCGGCTTATTTTGATAGTCAAATTCAGCGAGAACTAATTTTCCATATCCGGTTACTAGGGGGCAGGAGCCATACCCATTGTATTTATTTTCTGCTTTTTTATTGCTCAGGTAGGCCATAATATTTTCGATCATTACAGGTACTTGCTTGCGCACGGCTGCACCTGTTTTAGCATTGGGAGTGTTGGCGGCATCTCCACAACTGAAGACATTGGGATATCTCACATGCTGAAGTGTAAACTTATCCACATCCACCCAACCCAAATAGTCTTTTGAATACTGGCCAGGCATACAAGGAGTGTCAGCAGGCCATGCTGTATCAGGAATTGCAAAGGGACTTCTCTTTATAAAGTCTGGTGCACTTTGGGGAGGTGTTACATGAATCATATCATATGGTTGCTCTACCGTTTGTGTATTGCCTTCGGCATCCGTTGTAGCAAACACGGCAATTTTATCATTTCCCTTTATTTCAATGAGATTATATTTAAAATGAAGGTTAATGTTATATCGCTTAACTACTTGCATCAGTGTATTGGCATATTTTTCCACACCAAATATCACTCCTCCTCCTGAATAAAAGTGTACGTTGGTTTTTGAAGCCAACTTGTTTTTTCTGAAGTAATCTGAAGCTAAATACATGATTTTTTGAGGTGCGCCACCACATTTAATGGGTGTATTTGGGTTAGTGAAGATGGCATTACCACCTTTAAACGTGCGAATGCATTCCCAAGTGTACGGAGCATACTGAGGCATGTAGTTGGTAGTAACTCCATTTTTTCCCAACGCTTCCCGGGCACCTTTGATTTTGTGCCAATCTAATTGGATACCGGGCGCCAGAATCAACACATCATATGTGTACGACGCCCCTGAAGTGCACGTGACCTTATTTTCATTCGGCTCGAATGTATCTGCAGCATCCTTAATCCAGGTGACACCTTTGGGCATACACTGGGATTGATCTCTGATGGTAGCATTCATATCATACGCACCTCCTCCTACCAATGTCCATGCTGGCTGATAATAGTGTTTTTCAGATGGATCAATGATACCAATTTTAAGGTTAGATTTTTTTCTCAGCAACTGGGCAGCAGATGAAATTCCCGCGTTTCCTCCTCCTACAATTAAAATCTGATAATGTGTGCTCATTTTTTTAAGTTTTTGTAAAATTACCAAAAACTTCCCTTTTGAATGTGATTATTGTCACATTTTAAAAAAATAAAAAACAAACTAATTTCAGGTAATTAATTGATTCAATGTGACTAATGGATCAAACCATTAAATAATTCTTCTCTTTTCCGTAATTGTTGGGATCATTGAGATATTTAGCGCTGGAGATGACTCTTGCATTGACTTAAACTTACTAACCACTCTTCCATTCTCATCCAATCGGATCAAAGCCAATTAAAATCTGTTAAATTAATTTTTGATAATTTTACTTGTATTTTTTCAAAAGAGATTACTATTGCAACAAAATATTACATAAATATGAACAAAAGAGAAGAACTTATTCAAAAGTATGCCCTGCATATGCGGGAAGCGCTAAAGCATGAACCAGATATGGAGCTTCTGACTAAAGTAACAATAGCTTGTGGGCCGTCCATTTACAATACAGATGCATCCATGGTGTCCATGCATGACCAAAGCGAACTTGAAACAGTCAAAAAGAACTTCATGGTTAAAAAACTTGGGATGGAAGATTCTGATGCGACCATGGAAGTACTTAAAGAAGTCATCAAGCACTACAACGATCACGCAAAAAACAAATACAGAGCTGTTCTGTACTACATGATTACTAAGCATGTAGGTAAAGAATCTGTTTTTGCATGATCTGTTAACAAGCAGGATCTTGCTGAGAAGTATCACCTAGCAGGATTTCGGACACCCGAAATCCTGATTTTTTATTTTATGATTTTTAATTGCTTAATTGCCTATTTTAAATGAAGTTTCTCATACAAGGCAAAATACAGACTTTCGAATCATTTTAACTTTCTTCTAAATGTGTATATTTGTTTTCGAAAAAGTATTCGATTGTAAATGAAAAAACTTTTATTGCTAGGCTTTCTGGGTATTGCGCTATCAGCATATTCACAACCAGTAATTTCAACTGTATATTCTGAAAATTTTGATAGCACCAATATAAAGGGTACCACCTACAAAGGTGCAGGCACAGGCACAGCTGGTCCTCTTTTTCAATTCAGTGTAAATAATCAATTACAAGTTTCACCTCCTAACTCATACACAGCAAAACCCGTAGCCGGTACGCAAGATTCAATATTTTTTGAAACGGATGCTTTTTCTACTGTGGGAATGACATTTGCCCGTCTAACCTTCAGGCACATCGCAAAAATATTGGTCGCTGACCGAGCAAATATTCAAATCTCAACCAATAATGGAGCTACATGGACAACTTTTGTTCCCAATAATCCGAATGCCACCCCGCCTATACCCGGCAATGTGGTTTATCTCGGACAAAGCGTTTACTATCGGTCTGTCGGATATTTCAATGATGTCGCCTATTCAGGTGTAAACATCAATAATAGCACAAATATTTGGGACGGTCCTATCGGAAATACGTTTCCTACAAATAATTGGTGGGTTGAAGAAGTTTTTGATATTTCAGCCCTTGCTTGTGGCACTACAGGATTTCCTCAGGTTAAGTTGAGATTTATGTGTGCTTTTCCATTTGGTAACGATGGAAATCCAAACCGCGCTTTGAAGGCAGGTTGGTTTATCGACAATGTCAAAGTCGAAGTATCCACATGTGAGCTCTACAATCCAACTGCTACTTTTACCCTTGGGGTCACACCTCCTTACAACAATCAGCCGCTGGCAGGCCAGTTTGCTCCAGGCAATTATCCGATCGGAATTCGTATCCAGGACAATGTACGCGCAGACTCAGCTCTATTGTTTTACCGAATCAACAATGGTCCGTGGAATCTCAAGTTTATGACGCCTCAGGCAGGTCAGCCCGTAACCAACCGAATCTTCAGAGATACCATATTTAATCTAACTGTAGGCGATACGGTAGATTACTATATTATTGGAAAAGATACATGTAAAAATGAAGTAAGAATGCCATTTAATGCACCGGCTAACTTTTACACATTCTGGATCATGCCACCTCCTCCGGGTAAGTGCATTCCAGGGTGGCAGCCAGGCAATCCGGTCAACCCAAACATTATATATCCATCGGCCACTAATCCATGGATTGAGAGTTTCGAAAGTGCTGAATGGGTGCCTGGTATACCCGGTGGAGCAGGTTTTACTTACAGGGGAACATTTCCAACAGCAGTAGGACAAAATTGGTCGGTCACACCACCCAATAATCAAGCTCCCAACAACTATGCGTGGGCAATTATGGGCGGTAATCAAGCAACACCCAATCCCGGAACCGGACCTTCGGGTGCTCAGAATGGCTCAAAATACATCTACACATGGGGTGAACGCGGTACTACCGGTCAACAAACCATCCTTGAGACACCATGCATTCAACTACCTCAAGACTCTTGCTCCGCTTTGGAATTTTACTACCACATGTTTGGCCAAAATATGGGTACGCTTCGTGTTGATATCGATACTAACTCCGGTACTACATCTACCTGGATCAACGG
>CALFUW010000017.1 GCA_937929815.1 uncultured Flavobacteriales bacterium
ACAAAAGGCAATTTTTCAACATCAAACGGAAGATCATCAGGAGCAATGAGCGAATGCTCATCAAATCCAATCATTGGAATATTTAATTTGGACACATTGTATTCTATTTCTATTTCATCCTGACTGTAATACTTTGGATAATAAATGACTTCGATACGGAATTGAGAATGTATTTCTTGTATAATGGCTTCGGTTAATCCTTTTTTACAAAACAGATCACTTCCCGCTGCACGTAGTCTTCCTCGAAGATCGTTTAGGGATTCCAGGAGAAATCTGGTGCGATGCATGCCTGTGCGAGGCCACCCGGTGAAAAAGGTACAGTGATATCTGTCGTCAAAGCAGTAAAAAGGCACAACCGGAAGTCCGCTGCGTGACGCAGCTTCAAGAGGTGCACAATCCCGGGTGCGGAGGTTCCATCTGTACCATAACAAAGCTATGCCTTTCATTGCGCTAACGTTTTTTTTGATTTTCGACACCTGTCGCTACAGTATTTGACTTCATCCCATACGTTTTCCCACTTTTTTCTCCAGGAAAAAGGCCTTTTGCACACAACACATATTTTGGTCGGCAATCCATGCTTCTTAATCATGATAGTCATACAGACATTCGAAAACATTGGTTCAGGCGAGCCTGGTCATTTTTTTAAAACCTGCAAATTTTGGATATCCGGGGAGGAGTCCTGTGTCAATATTCATTCGGGTCACGTGTACCTTTGACCCATGTTTCATTTCGATGATTGAAATAAATTCACCCCAAGACTACGAGCCACTGGCTCGGAATCTGCTGAAAAACTATTCGCACATTGCAGTTTGGTTATTTAAGGGAGAGATGGGTGCAGGAAAGACGACCCTCATCCGAAAGATCCTGCACGAAGCGGGAGTGCAGGATGAAGTATCCAGCCCTACTTTTGCCATTGTGAATGAGTATGCAGACCAACAGGGTAAAGTCATCTATCACATGGACTGTTACCGATTGGCCGGCGCTGATGAAGCATTGCAATCGGGAATTGATGAACTCCTCACCTCCGGAAACTGGTGTCTGGTCGAATGGCCTGAGGTAATTGAAAATTTTCTATGGGGTAGAGTTCTTACAATTACCTTTGAAAAAACGGGTGAAATCCGAAAAATTCAAACTGAATTAAAAGCGTATGAGTAATACCCCGCAGATGTGGAGTGTACCGGGATTTTCGATGATACCCAAAGAAGAAGTCTTAGAACTTCCATCAAAAGCCCAGGCCTTGTTTATAGGCATTCCAAAGGAATCCTGGCTTCAGGAAAAAAGGGTGGCACTGACTCCCGAGGCCGTAAGACTCCTTGTAAACAACGGTCATCGGGTCCGAATAGAGACAGAAGCCGGACTGGGTGCGCGCTACAGTGACCGGGATTTTTCGGAAGCCGGAGCAGAAATCGTGTATGATGCCAGGGAAGTGTATGAGGCAGATGTGGTAGTCAAGGTAGAGCCTCCGTCTCTCTCAGAGATTGAATATTTCAAACCCAAGCAGTTGCTTATTTCGGCGTTACAACTCAAAACGCGTAAACGGGAGTATTTCAAAAAGCTGATGGACAAGAAGATAACAGCCTTGGCTTATGAAAACATCAAAGATGAAGATGGCATAGTACCTATTGTTCGCTCCATGAGTGAAATAGCAGGTACAACCTCTATACTTATTGCCTCTGAATACCTGAGCAACATGCGTGAGGGAAAAGGCTATCTTTTAGGCGGAATTTCAGGTGTGCCACCTACCGAGGTACTCATCATTGGAGCAGGTACAGTAGGAATCTTTGCAGCAAAAACAGCGCTGGCGCTCGGTGCAGTGGTAAAAGTATTTGATAAGTCCATTACGCGGCTTCGCAGGCTTCAGGAAACCTTAAATCAACCTATATATACCAGCATCCTCCAGCCAAATATCCTGGCAAAAGCTCTTTGCAGAGCCGACGTGGCGATTGGTGCGTTGCGCCCTGAAAAGGGTCGGACTCCTACAGTAGTCACTGAAGATATGGTAGAGCGAATGAAGCAGGGATCAGTAATTATAGATGTAAGCATTGACAATGGGGGGGTATTTGAAACTTCTGAAATAACCACGCACGACAATCCGATTTTTATAAAGCATGGTATCATTCACTATTGTGTACCCAATATTGCTTCGCGAGTCTCGCGTACGGCATCCTTTTCGTTGAGCAACGTTTTGGCGCCTTTACTTCTGGATATTTCAGAAAAAGGCGGCTGTCTCCATGCTTTAAAAACCAGCTTCAACCTGAGATCGGGATTGTATCTGTTTAATGGTGTTGTAACCAATAAATCAATAGGGGAGTGGTACAATCTACCCTACAGCGAGGCCGAACTACTCATTGGATTTTGAAAAAATATTGATACCTTACATAGCACCTATCTCAATGATACCAATACCCAAATGGTGGATGCTGATGGCATGTCTCGCACCGGCTATTTTATTCCAGTGGTACTTAATGGCTAAATTTTTTCTGTCAAAAAAAACACCTGAAAAAAACAAATCATCTTCGGATGTGCCCGTCTCTGTGATCATATGTGCGCGAAACGAATTGGAAAACCTCAAAAAAAATCTGCCTTCATGGCTTAGTCAAGACTATCCAACCTATGAGGTCATCGTCGTCAATGATCGTTCTTGGGACGATTCACGTTTTTTCCTGGAGGAGATGGCCGCAAGACATTCTAATCTTCGAATCGTAACAGTGCCTGAAAATGAAAATTATTGGACCGGAAAGAAGTTGGCTCTTACCCTTGGGATCAAGGCTTCAACATATGAAACACTACTGCTTACAGATGCAGATTGCAGACCTGCAAGCGACCGATGGATATCTTACATGATGAAAGGATATGAGCTCAGCCAGACCGAAATTGTACTCGGATACGGAGGGTACGTCCGCAATCCCGGGCTCCTCAATTTGATGATTCGCTTTGAAACCCTTCAGACCGGCTGGCTGTATCTGTCAGCGGCCATGGCAGGGTGGCCATTTATGGGCATTGGCAGAAACCTGTCGTATAAAAAAAATCTGTTTTTCAGCGCAAAAGGATTTTACCGACATATGCACATACCTTCGGGAGATGATGATTTGTTTATCAATCAAGTGGCTACGGGACGCAATACTCAGGTGATGCTTCATCCGGAGGCTGTGACATACAGCATCCCCAAAAAAACCTGGTCAGAATACATATATCAACGCAGGCGTCACTTCACTACCTCATCCCATTACAAAGCGGCAACTAAAATTTACTTGTTTTTTTTCCAATTTTCACGTCTGGTCGTTGGACTGGTCACCATTGCATCCCTTCTGGGACTTAGTACCGGTAATCAATACTATGCAGCGCCCTTAGGTCTCGGATTGCTGTATTACACTACGCGCTGGCGGACAATGGTCATTTTTTCAAAAAGAGCAGGTGAAAGTACGCTGGGCTGGTGGTATCCGATCATATCGGCCTTGGTATTCGTAGTGCAACTGCGTATCTGGCTTCAAAACATATTGATTGGCACACCAAAAGGATGGAAACGAACCTAAACCGATGAGAGAAAAAATGTCCTTTCCGATTGTGATTGGTGCTACGGATCATGTGGATTTACCCGAATTTGAGTTATTCAACGTGTCATGCCGGATTGATACCGGTGCAGCCACATCAGCTATACATTGCCACAATGTTAAACTGGTCCGAAAAGATGGACGCGATGCTGTATCCTTCATGTTGCTCGACCCGGAGCATCCCTCATATCAAAACAGAGCATATTATTCATTTGATTTTAAAGAAAAAATTATCAAAAATTCATTTGGACAAAGCGAAAAACGCTTTTCAATCAAAACCGTCCTGCTACTTTTCGGCAGAAAATTTAAAACAGAAATGACGCTGGCAGATAGAGAAGCCATGAAGTATCCTTTACTCTTAGGCAGAAGACTTTTACAAAGAGGATTTTTGGTGGATGTGCGTCTGAAAGACGTTTCCTTTCGTTTAAAAAATTTTTCATAAAGTGAAGTTTGTTTATTTCAAATGAATATTCTCATTCTATCCACAAATAAGTTTCTTTACTCTACGCGAAGGCTGTTGGAGACTGCCCAGGCTCGAGGCCATTCAGTCAAAGTGATGAACCACACCAAGTGCTATGTGGTCATGCACACCAATAGCCTGGATGTTTATTATGGCGATCACGTGATTACGGATGTTGATGCCATAATTCCGCGCATCGGAGCATCGGTCACCTTTTACGGAAGCAGCATCATTCGCCAGTTTGAGATGAAAAAGGTATTTACCACATTGAGTTCACTGGCATTGGTGCGCTCCCGAGACAAATTAAGGGCCCTTCAGATCCTGGCGTCTAAAGGTGTTCCGATTCCTCGCACGGCCTTTGCCAAATACCCCAGCGACGTGGACCACCTGATCAAGCAGGTAGGAGGCCCGCCACTGGTGGTAAAACTCCTGGAAGGCACCCAAGGCCTTGGGGTAGTATTGGCAGAAACTAAAAAGGCTGCAAAATCTGTCATCGAGGCATTCTATGGATTGGAGGCAAACATTCTTGTACAAGAATTTATTGCAGAGGCTGCTGGAAAAGATATACGAGCTATCGTCGTAGATGGAAAAGTGATTGCTGCATATCAAAGAGTCGGAAAGGACGGTGATTTCAGAAGCAATCTTCACAGAGGAGGTATTGGAGCACCAATTAAGCTTTCCAAAGAAGAGAAGGATATTGCTGTATTAGCAGCAAGGAGTCTCGGCCTTTCGATTGCGGGTGTCGACATGCTGCAGAGTAACCGCGGACCTTTGGTAATGGAAGTTAATAGTTCACCTGGCCTGGAAGGAGTAGAGCGTTATTCAGAAAAAGATGTAGCTACATATATTATAAAATACATTGAAAAACAGGTAAATAAGCCTGGTAAATCAGATAAAATCGGAGCTTAATGGAATTATTTGTATCTACAAATATTCAGATGGGTGAGATTTTTCTGTCACCAGAAGAGAGTCATCACATCTCAAAGGTACTAAGATTTACTACCGGCCAGAAGTTATATCTGACCGATGGAAAGGGTACCCTTGCAGAAGGATGCCTGACCCGGTCTCATTATCGGAATGCGATCGTGCAGGTGCTCGATGTGACACAGCAAACCCGGTCAAAGCCAAATATTCATTTATATATATCTCCTACCAGAACTACGGATCGAACCGAATGGCTCATTGAAAAAGCCACAGAATTAGGTATATACTCTATCAACTTTGTCATATGCGAACGAACCGCCCGGAAAAACGTCAATCTTCAACGCTATTGGAAGATTGCAGTAGCAGCAGCCAAACAAAGTTTAAATTGTTACTTCCCTGACATCCGTTTAATTCAAAATATAATCCAAGCATTTGAAATAGCGAAAGGCGAAAAATTATTCGCCTTTTGTGGTGGAGAGCACCGCCTTAGTCCACAGTTGTGGCCAAAAAATTCAGAGGATTACAGTCTTTTTATCGGTCCTGAAGGGGATTTTACACCTCAGGAAGTCGATGCTGCATTATTTGAAGGATGTAAGCCGATAGAATTAGGAGCGTTGCGGCTTCGGACCGAAACGGCAGCCATTGCTGGTCTATCCTTTTTGCGATTGTCAGAACTAAGTCAGTAAATTGATTTTTTTTGTGTTAAAAACTTATAAAATACCCATCATTACTTATATCTCTTTGATATTAAGCCGCTTGTAAATTTTGTTAGTTTTCTTTTTTATTTTGGAAATTAATTTAAACACATATCTTTGCACTCGCTTTTTGACATTCATTGCACTTATCATTGGTCCGGTCGTTCAGTTGGTTAGGATGCCGCCCTGTCACGGCGGAGATCGCGGGTTCGAGTCCCGTCCGGACCGCTTTTTTCTTTTGATTTTCCCCTAAATTTTCACTTTTTTATCATAGTCGGCAGGCATAATTAGCGTCTGGCCTTTTACTATTTTTACCGCCATTTTTTCAAAAACCTGATGCAATGAGTATCCTTTCGGAACAAGAAATTCAAAGAAGGCAAGCCCTGCAAAGACTTAAAGAATTGGGAATAGATCCGTACCCGGCTGATGAATATCAGGTTTCACACACGGCCACTGAAATTTTATCTGCTTTTGATGACAGTAAGTCAGATCAGCTATTAAATGTATCACTGGCAGGCCGCGTGATGAGCAAGCGAATCATGGGAAAAGCAGCATTTGTAGATTTAAAAGATGCCACCGGGAAAGTCCAGTTGTATTTTAACAGAGATGCGATCTGTCCATCCGAAGATAAAACGCTCTACAATGAAGTCTTTAAGAAGTACACGGATATTGGAGATTTCATTGGCGTGAAAGGTCATGTATTCCGGACACAAATGGGTGAAGTGTCTGTTTACGTGAAAGAATTCACCTTTCTGAGCAAAGCCCTCAGACCACTACCTATCGTAAAAACAGATGCATCGGGAAACATTTATGACGCTTTTAATGACCCTGAGCAGCGCTATCGCATGCGATATGTCGATTTGGTGGTTAATCCATTCGTAAAAGAAATTTTTATTAAGCGTACACGGATTATTCAATCGATGCGTGAATATTTTAATTCATTTGATTATCTGGAAGTAGAAACCCCAATCTTACAACCCATTCCGGGAGGTGCAGCTGCACGACCTTTTATCACTCATCACAATGCATTAAACATTCCGCTGTATCTGCGAATCGCCAATGAGTTGTACTTAAAACGTTTGATAGTAGGTGGATTTGAAGGAGTCTATGAATTTGCAAAGAATTTCCGGAATGAAGGGATGGATCGTACACACAATCCTGAATTTACCGGTATGGAAATCTATGTAGCCTATAAAGACTACAAATGGATGATGAATTTTACCGAAAATCTTCTTGAGCACGTAGCTCGAACAGTACTAAATGGACATACTGTTATTCAATCAGGTGATAAGACGATTGACTTTAAAGCTCCTTATCCGCGCATTAGCATGTATGAAGCCATAATGAAGTACACAGGCGTCGATATTTCCAATATGAATGAGGAACAACTCAGAACAGTTTGTCAAAACTTTGGAATCGAAGTGACACCGGACATGGGTAAAGGAAAACTTATTGATAATTTATTTGGTGAAAAATGTGAACACCACTTTACACAGCCGACTTTTATCATTGACTATCCCATTGAAATGTCCCCATTGTGTAAGAAACATCGTCAAAATCCAAAACTTACTGAGCGATTTGAATTGATTATCAACGGTAAGGAGATTGCCAATGCCTATTCAGAGCTTAATGATCCTATCGATCAGCGCGAACGCTTTGAGGATCAGTTAAAGTTGAGTCAGAGAGGGGATGATGAAGCCATGTTTATCGATCATGACTTCTTGCGTTCATTAGAATACGGCATGCCGCCCACGGCTGGGTTAGGTATTGGGATTGATCGCCTGACCATGCTTCTGACCAGTCAGACAAGCATTCAGGAAGTTATTTTCTTTCCACAGATGAAACCG
>CALFUW010000018.1 GCA_937929815.1 uncultured Flavobacteriales bacterium
GGTCTGAAGAAATTTTTACGATACGGATTGGTTGTATTTCCGGCATCATACAAGGTGTCTCCTGCAGCATAGGTGTAGCCAGGTTTAAAGTGTACGACGGCTGCTACCTTATGACCTGCCGGGATATTTAGTGTAGAGGGCAGAGGAAGTTTAAACTCTACGTCAGCACTGTCTGCTACTTTGAGTTGGTAATGTAGCACCACTCTGTTTGTAGCTGTAAGGCCGTTGTGGAATCCATGGGCAGACGTGCCGGCATACCGGGGCACAGTCAGGGGAATGGCTGAAGTTTGACCCGGGAAAGTGTTGGCAGGATATTGTACACCGGTTCTCCATGTGGTATTGTTGTTTACATCTCCCCAGATGACATCTACCCGGATGCTATCGCCGGTGAGATTGGTAAGGTTTGGTGTGGCTATGTTGTAGAATCCGTAAACAATTATGGTATCAATACTTATTGGATCTGTTGGAGCAAAAAAGTCCATTTGTGCAAGTGCAAATGCTTGAGAATTGGGATCAAGTACAGACGATACTGCGTGGATATTAACATTTGCTGCGCCCGTTTGTGTTACCATGATCAATTGAGAATCAGGGAAGAATCCATTGGTTAACCAAACAAAGTTGAGTTGCTTGAGGGCAGCTACTGGATCGACGTGGCTCATGCGTTGTGCCACGGCTTTAGAGCCCTTATTCGCAATGCGATAATTTTTGGAGTTTTCAATTGCCTTGAGCAACTTTTCTTGTTTGTGTTGTGGCAGCTCCTGAAAGAGGAGTTTGGATTCCATTGCCGAAGGATTTTCAACGATTGACTGGGCAAATGCTGACATCCCTATAACCAGAAGAAGGCTTAATAGTGTTTTTTTCATATGTAAATTAAATTTCAGCTAAAATACGATTCTTTTACAATTTGGTAAAACTTCGGTTTGGAATTTTAGCGCTTTGAAGCGTCAACTTTCAACATAAGAAGAAATCGGCTCACAGGTGCACACAAGATTTCGGTCGCCATAGGCATCATCTACACGACGAACCGAAGGCCAGAATTTATTATCAGATACATATTCCAGTGGAAATGCAGCTTTTTGCCTCGAATAGGGCATTGACCATTCATCAGCTGCAACCATGTTTAAGGTGTGGGGTGCATTTTTAAGCACGTTATTGGATTTATCTGCTTTTCCTTCGATTATTTCCTCGATTTCGCTTCGGATAGCAATCATTGCATCGCAGAATCGGTCAATTTCCATCTTATTTTCACTTTCTGTAGGTTCGATCATCAGCGTACCAGCTACCGGAAAGGATACCGTAGGAGCATGAAATCCGTAGTCCATTAGTCGCTTGGCGATATCCACCACCTCGATGTTGGCGTCTCTTTTATACGTTCGGCAGTCAAGGATTAATTCGTGAGCTACCGTATTATTTTCTCCTGTGTAGAGGACGGGGTAAAATTTTTCGAGCCGGGCTTTGATGTAGTTTGCATTCAGGATCGCATACTTCGTAGCATTGGTTAGTCCTTCTGAACCGAGCATTTTTATATATGCATACGATATAATCAGGATCAATCCACTGCCATAGGGTGCAGCAGAAATCGGTGTAATGGCGGATTCGCCTCCTGTTTTTACGATCGGGTGCCCGGGCAGAAACGGAGAGAGGTGCTTTGCCACACAGATAGGTCCCATTCCCGGCCCGCCTCCGCCGTGTGGTATCGCAAATGTTTTGTGCAGATTTAAGTGACAGACATCCGCACCGATGGTCGCCGGATTGGTCAGTCCTACCTGAGCATTCATATTGGCTCCATCCATATACACCTGACCACCATGCGCATGAATGATATCGGTGATTTCCCTGACAGCACTTTCGAATACTCCATGTGTCGAAGGATAGGTAATCATCAGTGCAGCGAGATTAGAGCTGTGTCGTTCAGCTTGTTCCTTAAGGTCTCGCACGTCGATATTGCCATTTTCATCACATTTTACAACCACGACTTTCATTCCGGCCATCACAGCAGAAGCCGGATTTGTACCATGGGCAGAGGAGGGGATCAGGACCACATTTCGATGTCCTTCTCCCCTCTGATGATGGTAAGCCCTGATTACCATCAGTCCGGCGTATTCACCCTGTGCTCCTGAGTTTGGCTGAAGCGATACACGGTCAAATCCGGTGATGATGGCCAGGTCTCTTTCCAGGTCACGGATGATTTGCATGTATCCTTCTACCTGATCTGCCGGGGCAAAGGGATGGATATCGGAAAACTCCGGCCAGGACAACGGCAGCATTTCGGTAGCCGCATTCAACTTCATTGTACAACTACCTAAAGCAATCATGCTATGGTTGAGAGACAGGTCCTTCCTTTCCAACTTTTTCAGGTATCGCATCATTTCAGTCTCGCTGTGATAGCTGTTGAAGACTGATTGCTGAAGAAATTCGGATGTTCTGCGCAGTTCTTCCGGTATATTGGATTCCGCGACATCTGTAAGCTGCACGGTCGGTTTTTCGCCAGCTTCAGCAAAAACTTTGATTATATCTGTAAGACTTTCATCATAGGTCGCCTCTCCCAGACTGATGGATACCGTCTTTTCGTCGATGTAGTAAAAATTCATTTTATCGCGTTCAGCAATCTGGCGAAGTTTAGAAGCATTTACATCCACCAAATCAATCCGAAGAGTGTCAAAATAGCTGGAGTTAAGCTGTTTGTAGCCAAGATTCTCAATTGATTTAGACAGTCTTATTGCATTGTGATGAATCCTTCGGGCGATATGGCGGAGGCCGTCTGGCCCGTGATACATTGCGTAGGCGGCAGCCATCACAGCCAGAAGTACCTGTGCGGTACAAATATTTGACGTGGCTTTTTCGCGCTTTATATGTTGCTCACGGGTCTGAAGCGCAAGGCGCAGTGCGGGTTTTCCGTCCTTATCGATCGTACGCCCGATGATTCGTCCCGGAATGTATCTTTTGTATTCGTCTCGGGTGGCAAAGTACGCTGCATGTGGACCACCGAAACCAAGTGGAATGCCAAACCGCTGGGTTGTACCTACCACTACATCTGCCCCCCATTCACCAGGAGGAGTGAGGAGTGCAAGGCTTAGCAGATCGGCCGCTACAATTACCTTTATATTATTTTTCAGGCATTTATCCGCAAAGTCCCTGTAGTCTTGTATCTCTCCGTTGGCATCTGGATATTGAATGAGTACAGCAAAAAAGTCCTCATCCGGTTCGAATGTGGCGAAATCTCCGCTATCTATTTCAATGTTTAAAGGGGTTGCACGGGTTTTGAGCAGTTCGGTCGTCTGAGGAAATACGGTCTTGCTTACAAATATTTTGTGGCTGTTTTGCTTTTCACGGTTTCTGGCTGCATGGAGCATGCTCATCGCCTCAGCAGCTGCAGTGGCTTCATCCAAAAGAGAGGCATTTGAAATTTCCATACCCGTCAGTTCGCATACCATAGTCTGAAAATTCAGGAGCATTTCCATACGCCCTTGAGCAATTTCAGCCTGATAGGGGGTGTAGGCAGTGTACCAGCCGGGGTTTTCAAAGATGTTTCTCTGGATCACTCCGGGCAGCACTGTACCGTAATACCCCATTCCGATGTAATTTCTGAAAAGTTTGTTTTTTGCAGCTATTTTCTTTAAATATGTAAGAAATGCTCTCTCAGATTTAGGTGTATCCAGTCCTTCCAGCGGTTTGGTTCGTATGGTTTTTGGAATGGTTTTCTCAATGAGCTCATCAAGTGAAGAAACTCCGATTACCCGGAGCATTTCGGCTTCATCTTCTCTTCTGATTCCTATATGTCTATAGGCAAATGAATTGTAATTCATAAAAATGCGTTAGATTAAAGGGTATAACAATAAAGGCGCTTCTCAGTTTCTGTTTTCCGTCGCAAAAGTAAGGGGAGAAGAATGATTTCCCGGATGAAGAGACAAATAAAAAGTTTAGGGTTAATCCTTTCGATTTACATTTTTAAACCATTGATAACCAATACAATACTTTCCAAATGATCGGCTATGCGCTCAAGGTCATTTACAATGTCCAGATACAATAGACCCACCTCCGCATTGGCATAATCAGCACTGATTTTTTTTAGATATTTTGAACGAAACTGATGATGTAGATCATTGATTTGAAGTTCTAATTGCTCCGATTCATAAATCTTTTCTTCGTTTTTTTCAAATGTCAGCACACATTCCTTCATCACTTCAAAACTGCGCTCTACCAGCATCATCATCTGAAGAACGTCATTTCGCTGCATGGGTGTAAAAAACATTTTATTCTCTTTCTTATTTTTCAAATGAATGGCTATACGCAAGGTTAAGTCAGTGACTCGCTCCAGATAACTGACGACACTGAGCATTTTTCGAATGAGAATAGATATATCGGACCCGGCATCCTGACCATTGACTTTAAGTAAAAATTCGCTGAATTTTACTGATGTCCGATCTGCCTTATTTTCAAAAAACATTATTTTTTTAAATTTATTTTCAAATACATCATCCTCTGTTTCATTCAGTATTTCCGATAATAAATTAAAAGATTTTTCGGCATTTATGGCATACTTGAATATTTCCTTTTCTGCCTCAAAATAGTTAAGCGATGGTGTACCCACTATGTAGTTTGAAATGAATTCAATATCTTGCGATTCATCCGAATTTTTCTTTGGAAATATTTTGTAGCATATGGTTTCTATCTGTTCAATGAAAGGAAGTAATAAAATCGTATTTGTTATGTTGAATAATGAATGAAATATGGGAATACCTTTGACCAGACCATCCGATGATTCAAATGGTGTAATTCCTGATATAAAATGGGTGATTTCTGATGAGACTTTTATCAAGGGTAAAAATAAAAGAATTGCCCAAAATACACCGATTACATTAAAAATAGTGTGAGCCAATGCGGCTCTTTTTCCCTGAATGTTTGCCAATAGAGCTGCCAGGTTGGCTGTAGTCGTGGTTCCGATATTTTCGCCCAGAATGATCGCTGCTGCCATCGGGTACGTAATCAAATTTTCAGAAGCAAAAATGATGGTTACCGCGATGGCAGCCGTAGAAGATTGTAGCATGATGGACAGAAAGACCCCGATCAGGATAAAAAACAGGATCAGAAAGATATTTTCAATGGCGAAATGAAGGGAGATATCATACAGAGAGATCCATTCAAAAAACTCTGTATTCGACTCGATAAGAATGGTATTGCTTTGCATAAATTTGAGACCCACAAACAGCAGTGAAAAGCCTACGATTATTTCGCCGTAGTATCGGATTTTTCGAAGTTTAAAAAACAGCATGACTACACCCGGAATGCTCAAAATATAAGCCATGTCAATCAGGTTAAAACTTCCCATGCCCAAATAGGATATAATCCATGCAGTCAATGTCGTACCAATGTTTGCTCCCATGATCAGCGAAATAGCCTGAAAAAGGGACAGCACTCCTGCACTTGCAAATCCGACGATCATAACTGTCGTTGCCGACGATGATTGCACAAAAATGGTTGCGACCGCACCTGTAAAAATGCCTAAAAACTTGCTATTGGTCATAAAGTTTAATACTTTTCGGAATCGAAGGCCTGCGACTTTCTGAATGCCTTCACTCAGTACTTTCATTCCGTAAATAAATATGGCCAATCCGCCCAGCAAATTGAGTATTACATACGTAATGTTCACAGAGTTAAATGTTTAATATAATTGATTAACTTTTTCAGAGCTTCTTTTCGATGGCTTATGCGGTTTTTTTCTTCTGAAGTCATCTGTGCAAATGTTTTATTAAATCCTTGCGGAATGAAAATCGGATCGTACCCAAAGCCATTGGTACCTTCCGGCCTGGAGGCAATCACTCCTTGTACTTCTCCCTTGAAAAGGTTGATTTCCTGATCCTTGATAAAACAAAGCACCGTTACAAATCTCGCTTCTCTTTGCGCTTTTCCGGATAGTTCGGTAAGCACTTTTTCAATGTTTTTCTCAGCATTTGCTTCAATGCCTGCATAGCGTGCCGAATGCACGCCGGGAGCGCCTCCCAGGGCGGGTATCTCCAGCCCTGTATCGTCCGACAGTACCATCGAAAAACCATAACGGGAGACAAATCGTGCTTTTATAATAGCGTTTTCGGTCAGGGTGGTTCCCGTTTCCGCTATGTCAGCCTGTATGCCGGCTTCTTTCATGCCAATCAATCGAATCCTCCCTGGCAGCATTTGCCGCAGTTCCTGGAGCTTGTGGTCATTGTTGCTTGCAAATATGATTTCATTCATGGTGATATGGATGGTTATGCAGAATAGTAAAGGCTCGGTACAACTGCTCTAATACAATGATCCGCACCAACTGATGGCTGAAGGTTAGCCTCGAGAGAGAAATCGTTTTTTGAGAATGAGCATACAGATCCGAATGAAAGCCATATGCACCACCGATGACCCACATCGAATGCCTGACGGATTCATTCTGTAGCTGTGCGATGTATGTGGCAAGCTGTTTACTCGACAGATGCTCTCCGCGCTCATCGAGCAGAATCAGGCGATCCGCTTGTGCCGATGAGCGCAGAATTAAATCCATCTCTGCTTTTTGGACTGAAGTGATGTCTGTTCCGACGGATTTTTTTGTCTCTTGCTTAAGCATTTCAAACTTAGTAAAATATCTGATTTTGCGAGTGTAATATGCTTCTGCTTCCTCCACAAAATGAATACTTGATTTTCCTACAGAAAAGACGGATATTTTCAAAATAAGTCAGTGAGGTATAAACTTTGCAAAAGTAAAATTTAGACTTAGTTTTATTTATATTCCATTATCCTTTATGTCATTCGAAGAAGAGTTAAAAAAATTTATAAGAAATTCGCTACAGGAAGATATCGGGTCGGGCGATCACAGTACCTTAGCCTGTATACCTCCCGATGCGCGGGGCACGTCACAGCTCATCGTCAAGGAGGAGTGCATCCTGGCGGGGTCTGAAGTGGCTGCTGAAATTTTTAAAACGCTCGATCCTAAGTCGGTTTTCATCCCTTACAAGACAGATGGAGATACATGTCAGGTCGGCGTTGTAGCTTTTGAAGTACATGCTACGGTACACGCATTGCTCTCCGGCGAGCGGCTTATGCTCAATGTTTTACAGCGAATGAGTGCCATTGCTACCCGTACGAGGCATCTCACCGATATGATCCGTCATACAGGCTGCCGTCTTCTTGATACCCGCAAAACCACCCCTGGAAT
>CALFUW010000019.1 GCA_937929815.1 uncultured Flavobacteriales bacterium
TATGTCATCAGTCTGATGGTGTCATAAGACTGAGATTTTAAAATTGAGGTTTTTAAAAGAACAAACGCAAAAAGCAGTAACCATTTTTTCATGTAACAAAAATATCTTTAATATATTAAGAGATTATTACCTAAAAAAAAACCGTGGCAATGCCACGGCTTGTTAATGTGTTTTCACACTTAAAATTCCCAAAGGTCATTTTCAAAATTTCTAAGCTTTTCCCTTATATGCTGACCTTCAAGGAGTTGTTCTAACGTTGATTTTCGCTTATACTCAGCTATAGAACGATCATAGACATTTTCTTCCTTATAAATCACTGAGGAGAAAAAACGCAGATGAAATACCTGATCGAAGGTAAGACGCTGCATGTTATTGCCTCGGTTAAAAGCTGTATTGGTGGCTAATGCATAGCGAGCATCGGGAAACCATACCCAGAACAAGGGATAGATGTCCTTCGTTTTCGGATTTTTCACCACCGGGGCAATGGCGATGATTCGGTTTTTTAATTCACCTCTTTGCTTGTCAAAAAACCAGTCCGATTT
This sequence comes from uncultured Flavobacteriales bacterium, assembly GCA_937929815.1. GTDB lineage: Bacteria > Bacteroidota > Bacteroidia > Flavobacteriales > Schleiferiaceae > Thermaurantimonas. The sequence goes on from CALFUW010000019.1 coordinate 543, forward strand.
AATGTAGTAGGCCACCACGTCCTTGCTTTTGATTTCTATTGTATCAATAAGATCAATACGTGACGGGTCATCCGGATTGAAAATTGTATCAATGGTTCTGACATAGCGGCTAACTTCTTCTGCAGTATAGGGAATCTCAAACCGGTCATCACCAAACACATCTACGATTGTAGCTTCTTTGAGAATTCCATCAATCAGAACATTAAAAAGTGATTTTCTGTCAGGAAGTGGTGTTTCCGGATAATACAGGTGAAAGTTAGCTTTTTCTTTAAGGTCGATCCTCTCCCAATGACGGGTGCTCCACATAAGATCTGCCTCCCTTAGGTAAGGATATTCAAATACCATATTGTTGTTGTGAAAGCGCGTTTGAGAGGGAATAATTCCGTCATCCTGAGGAGTAAGTACCTGTGCGAATCCAATGGCAAAAGAGCCAATGAAGCCGGTTAGAAAGATATACTTTTTCATACCTTATTGGATATCAATAGAAATGGGGCTGATATTCGTTACCTGAAAATCTTTGGGACCAATAGCACGAATGTTACGCACTGTAATGCTGGACCCTGGTTTCAGTGTTTCAATTTTTTTACGGGTGGCATCATCAAACCGATCCCCTCGGATCTGCTGTGGCGGAAAACCAGGAACTACAACTTCAAAAGAAACTACTTTGACCGATAGATCAAACACAAAATCCTCGAATACAGCCTGAATTTCTGCGTTTTTAACGGCATTTGCTGAGAAGAGGCCACCTTTTCTGTTGTAAATCATACCGGAAGCTTGTGGAAGACCTTTGATTCTGAACTTCTTTTCACCGGCTTTTCTTGTACCATCTTCTGATTTTACATAAACTTCGTAGGTGGCAGATGTCCCTTCCATTTTCGTAATATCCACAACGTATGTTCCATCAGATTTTTTGGTCAAGCCAGGACCTCTGACTTCTACCTTCGATGGATCTACACCCGGTACACCTACTTCCAAGGGGTTGTCTACACCTCTGTAAAGTACATTCATCGCCGTAGGAGATATCACTACCGATGAGGGAGCTACTGTGTATTTCTGAGTCGGAATTTCATATTCTTTTTCTTCACCGTTTTGGCGGATTATTATTTTTCCTGAGTAGGTTTTTTCACCGACGGCTGAAGCTGGCACTTTATATTTTGCGATACCGTTAACGATATTTGATGGGTCAATCTTTTGACCATTGATGATGACTTCAGGCTTTTGAGTCGCATCGAATGCAGCAAGAAATATTTCAGCTTCATAATTTTCTCCTTGAGTGAGAAAAAGTGCGTTTGGTTTAACAACGGCATATACATCCGAAAATTTGAGATCGGTCTTTCCGATGTTGCTTTGCAGATAAGAAATTATGTCTGCTTCAGCATTTCTGACATTTGCCTGAATACCTGTGAGGAAAGGCAGGACAGCGGCCAAGGGATAGTGTTCAAAAGTTGCATTTTCCCAATCTACCATTACATCACCTACTTTTTGTTTTCCAGTATTGAAGTTTGATTCGAGCATTGCAGTGAGCGATGGATTGTCGCTTACATAGGATTTCATATTGTCTCTGAATGCTTCTAATTTCTCTCGGAGTTCCCTGGCTTTTCCTCCACCGCCGACAGAAGGGTCATTGAGAAGAAAATTGGCGACTTTCTCTCTGTTGTCCAATCTCTTTGGCTTACCGGATTTTTCGTCGATCCCTCCGGTTATTTCTATTAATTCATTCTTTAAATCTTCAATGTAGTTAAATAATTCTGTGGAATTTGCCTTAACTTCATAAGCTTTATCTCTCCAAATTCCAGCTTTTTCAGGATTTTCTGAGGCAGCTTTGTCAAACGCATCATATATGAAGGATAATTTTTTTTCGACAGTCATCACTGTCGATGACAGATCCTCATTGAGTTTGGTTAAGGCATCTAAAATGTCTTTTGATATATTCAATGCTAACAGGGCGGTCAGCACCAAATACATCATGTTGATCATTCGTTGTCTTGGACTTAGTTTTCCGGTTGCCATTGGTTACTGATTTGGTGGGTTCTTTACTATGAACGGTTCACGCCCATTGCTGATAGCATACCTCCATAGACTCTGTTAAGGGAAGCCATATTATTGACCAGTTCACCGAGTTCGGTTGAGAGTTTCTCAGTGTTTTCTATGCTGTTTCCTAATTTTTCGATCAATGCGTTTTGTAATTCCATTTGACTAGCTGTGCCTTCAAGTTGTACGGCATAGAGCGCATTTAGGCTTTCCATATGTTTAGCTGCCAAGGTTATTTGCTGATTGTATTGCTGAGTCCCTGAGGCTGCATCTATTGTTTCATTGAGTTTGGATGCAGCATCTCCAAATTTCCGAAGTCCATCTCCAAGACTTCGGATCAGTTCTTCATCTATATTAGCTTCTTTGAGCATAAGATCAAGTTCCTGTGTTATACTTCCAGTTTGCTGTACCAGTGCATTGGTATTTTTTGAATCAAAGTCTTCTACACCAGCCAATTCAGGATATACAAGGGTCCAGTCGTACTCGGGGGCTGGTTTTTCAAAGGCAGAAAAGAAAAATATGACTGCCTCTGTGGTAAGTCCAGCAATAAGCATGGCATCCGCTCCTGTCCAGTGTAGAATTTTAAACATAGCTCCGAGGATTACAATAGACGCCCCGAAACCATACATTTTCGCCAAAAAGTTTTTGAATTTTTTACCATTTACATCGATTAGTGGCATGTGTGATTTAGATTAGGGTTAAACAATAATTGAGCTTTTGAATTAGAAATCTTTGATATCTCTTCCGAGGAATGACTGCACGCAGCGGAATCCAACATAAGATTTTCCTGTATCTTGATATTCAAAATCTCTTGTGCTGACCTGCATATAATAGGCAACATCCTTCCATGAACCACCACGAATCACTTTACGCTTTAGTGTTTCGTCATCTCTTTCATTTGCATTGTACTGAAAATCAGGACTTATGTCGCTTACATAATAATAAGAGGCTGCATCAAAAGCCGTAGAAGTCCATTCAGCTACATTGCCCGCCATGTTAAATAGATTGTAACCATTGGGATTGTAAGCGGTCACTTTCACCGGATAAAAGCCTCCATCAGCAGTGAGATTTCCTCGCATTGGTTTAAAATTTGCGAGATAGCAACCCGATGAATTTATAGCATATGGACCACCCCAAGGATAGGTCATATTATTCATTCCACCACGAGCAGCATACTCCCACTCTGCTTCTGTTGGCAGGCGAAATTCTTTCTCTTTGGACTCTCCTACGGATACGAGATAATCGTTTCTGTACTTTGTTCTCCAGTTACAAAACGCACGAGCCTGTTTCCATGTAACACCTACTACAGGATAATCATCGTATGCAGGGTGATAAAAGTAATCATCATGCATATGTTCATTAAACGAATAGGCAAAGTCATGTATCCAGCACAGTGTATCGGGGAATACATTGATAATGGCTTGCTCAAAGAAAGATGATCTGTCTGATTCTTCCTTAACATCCTTGATATAGTCGCGATACGAAAACTTCTTGCCATCGTTATCTTCATCAAAATAGTCGAAAATGACACGGTTTGATTTTTGCGCAGCTTTTTGTTTGTTGATCCAAAAAAACACGTAGTTCAATTGCCTTGCATCGATGATGCGCTCTCCCATGAAGCGCTCTTCTGGAGGCAGGTACATCGACTCTATGATCTGGGTATATTCCTCACTGGGATATTTTCTGGGATCCCAAATCAACCTTGGTTCCCAGTTGATAGTCTTTTTCATAGAATCCGGATAATTAGCTTCCATGTATTCATCAAAAAAGGTTGGCCTCCGGGCATTTTCAGGTGAGATAAATTCATATCCCTTGACATCTTCGTTTTCAGCGAGACGGAATCTGAGTATGGAATCTCTCACCCACTCTATGAATTGTCGGTATTCATTATTTGTGATTTCGGTTTGATCCATCCAAAAAGCAGGAACCGAGACTGTTTTGGTTGGACTAATCTGAGCGTAGGGCACATCCTGATCTGCATTTCCCATATTGAAGGATCCCTGCCTGATAAACACCATGCCGTATGGCTCTGAAGGATACCATCTAGGCCTGTTTTTTACGCCTACCAGCTCACCATGATCCGAACTTCTGCAAGAAGTCAATACTATACCAACCAGAAATAACCATGATGCAATTCGTATCATATTTCGGTGAATTTGATGATTGAATTTTGGTTTGTTTTCATCGGTTTAAAAACGATGTATTTTAATTTTTATTTCAGAGCGCTATATTACAAAAATCTAACATTTCTATAACTGCCAATTTCTCTGGGTGGAATAGTGATTTTAAAACAATATCTTAGAAAGAATTCATGACTTCCCGAGGATACCCTTCGCACAGACGAAGTGGTTAAATCGTACGAATATCCTATTGCAAGGGAGGGCAAAACCTGAGCGCCGGCAAGAATAGCAATGGCATCAACCAGGCGGTAAGAAATTCCACCCCAAAATTTTTCATTGAAATAGCCCATCACATTGATATCTGCTTGAAATTTGGTAAAGTCATATTTTATAAATGTACCAGGCACGAGGACGAGGTTCAGATTTTCAAAAGGTATATTGTACCCGAAAGATCCAAGGACTGTCCTACGACCTCTGAACTTGACTACACCGCCTGCGCCATTTTCGAGATCTGTTTCAGCTTCCAACAGGCGCATTGTGGATATTCCTGCATTGAACTTATTGCCCTCATAATGCAACCCCAGTGAGATATCCGGCGATAGTCCGCTGGAGGCAGGTGCACCAATCGAACCATCGGTAAGCCACAGGTTGCCACTGGGGGTAATCCAGTCTGCATTGCCTATAGACTTATTGACAAGGTCTACACGAAATCCGATGCCAAGCTTACCCTCAGCTCTATCGATGTGGTAGGCATAGGACAAGCCAAAATTCACATCATCGAAGAAACCAATCTCATCACGGTAAAGGCGTATGCCAAGACCTCCACGCAAAAAATTCACCGGAGACTCTACCACTCCGCTCAATGTGGTAGGAGCGCCTTCGAATCCTACCCACTGACTCCGGTGAAATATGGTTGCACATATAGCAGACGGCATGCCAGTGTGAGCAGGATTATAAAAGGTCTTATTAAACATAAATTGTGTGAACTGAATTTCCTGCTGGGCAATTGCTTTGATTGTAAGAAAAGTCAGAAATATCAGTAAATATTTTTTTTTCATGCGCCCAAATTATGTGTTCGCTTTATGTCTTGGCTAATTTATGAATTTTTTAATTTTCCAAAAATCAAAATTTAAATTGAGATATTTTTACGAAAGAAGCATACTTTTTTGATAAACTTTCCACCATCGAAGGGGTATTTCCTGATTTACGGCATTGTTGTAATCTTCTTCATCACAGGGGATTAGCATATGTCGTTCCCTCATTGGGTCATTTGCTGCCGTCGCCGGAACCTCCATCCACCATCTCCCGGTTTTGGGATTTTTGTAGAATATGATGTGATAATCACCATCTTCAATAATCACTGTAAATTTCAAAAAATCTTTTTTGGAAATAAGCGGATAGTCTCCTTTTCTGAGAAAAAAACCTTCGATGAAATACCACAACATCTGTGACGCCAGCGCAGCAGAAATAGAATGATGGTCGAAAGCCGGATTGTATCCAAAAATGCCCATTGCAGACAACTTATCGCTCAAACCTGCATAGCGCATCACAGAGCAAGCTTCGTCTCCGGTGAAACCATTTGGCTGAACCTGAGCATGGCCGGGATTGTCGGCAGCCTTAATGCTCATCATATCAAATGATACAATATCTGCATTTCGTACTAGCGGCTCAACGCGCTTGACAGGTCTGAGGTCACCGAGACGATAGTAGTCAAAATACATCTTTTCCATAAGCTGAATTTCGTCGGGGCTAACCATGTAGGTTTGGTAACCTATGTTGGTAAAATTATTGAGCAGATAGGGCTGGTGGAGCACGATTCGGCTCAGATAGTTATGATCGGTGATTTCATCGGTTTGATTGCCAAGGTCAAACTGGGGGTCTACAGAACAAATGTTTACAAACTGTTCGGCCTTCTCAAAACTTTTGTATAAAGGAATCAGCAAATCATTCGACCCTCCTATCACGACCGGGATTATTTGTCTAAAAATTAATTCTTCGCAAACGATTTTCAAGGCTGCATGGGTATCTGCTATGGATTGACCTCTGTGCAGGTTTCCTAGATCGGCAATGACTTCCGGATTCCAGTTTCCAGGAAATAGTCTGTACAACTGATAGCGAATTTTATCCACACCGGCTGCCGATCCTTTATTGAACTTCGATGCCCTGTCTTCAGGTGCTCCTATGATGGCTATCCGAATATTTTCGAGGTCCGGCAGACCGTCAAATTCACTGTGAATCTGAATCAGACTGCCAAGCCGGGCGGGAATCTGGTCACGTACTTCTTCGACACAAGTTTCTGGTACCGGATACAATAGTTCGGATAAATCCATATCGCTTTACTTGTTTTTGTTGGATTGCGATTCTATGATATGTAAGCACTCATCTAAAGTGATACGTTCGGGATCTACGCCCTTTGGAATTTTATAGTTGTTCTTGCCTTGTCTGATGTATGGGCCGTACCTCCCTTTGAGAATCTGAATTTCAGGATCGGAGTTTCCAAACTTTTGAATTATGTTATTTTCAGCGACTTTGTTCTTCTCTTCGATGAGCTGGATGGATCTCTCGAGTGAAATGGTCAGTGGATCGTCTCCGGCGTCGGGATTCAGGGAGATAAAAGAGGAATCATATCGAATGTAGGGGCCGTACCTTCCGACTGCTGCCACGATTTTCTTTCCATTATATTCCCCTACCGTGCGGGGCAGCTCAAAGAGTTTGAGGGCCTCTTCCAAAGTGATGGTCTCTATTGACTGTGTCTTGAGAAGGCTGGCAAACTGAGGTTTTTCATCGTCAGAGGTTTCACCTATCTGAATCATTGGTCCGTAACGACCAATTTTAGCATAGACTACTTTACCAGTTTTGGGGTCTTTGCCTAGTTCCCGCTCTCCTTTTACTTTTTCTTTGTTTTCAATTACTTTTTCGACCGTAGGGTGAAAATGTAGATAAAAATTTCGAATCATTTCGACCCAGTCCTTCTTACCCCCTGCAATATCGTCAAACTGTTCCTCTACATTGGCTGTAAACTGATAGTCGAGAATGTTATTAAAATTTTCAACCAGAAAGTCAGTAACTAAGATTCCGATATCGGTTGGAAACAACTTATTTTTCTCTGCTCCGGTGATTTCAGTTTCTACCTTCTGGTGAATGACTCCGTCAGTCCAGGTTATGACTTTGTAATCTCTCGGTTTACCTTCCATTACCGGCTTGTGTACATAACCTCTACGGATAATGGTCGCTATGGTAGGTGCATAGGTCGATGGTCGTCCGATGCCTAGCTCTTCCATTTTTTTCACCAGTGATGCCTCTGTGTATCGAGGCGGGTGCTTTGAAAACCTCTGTGTCGCCTGAATTTCAAGCGCCTTTAAAACATCTCCCGGCTTTACGTTGGGAAGCAGTGAAGAATCTTCATCTGAATCTTCCTCATCGGTGCCTTCGATGTAGAGCTTAAGAAAACCATCGAACCGAATAACCTCGCCCTTTGCCTGAAAGATATATTGATTTTCTGGAGTTGTGATGGTGATTATCGTCCTATCAATAAGTGCATCAGCCATTTGAGATGCCACAGTCCGCTTCCAGATGAGATCGTACAATTTCTTCTGCTGGGCATCTCCGCCAGCGGTTTTTTTGTCTATGTAGGTGGGTCGGATTGCTTCATGGGCTTCTTGCGCACCCTTTGATTTTGTCGTGTATCTACGGATTTTTGAATAATTTTCACCAAATTCGCTGGTCAACTGATTTTGTATGGCCTTGATTGCTTCCTCGCTCAGATTTACACTGTCAGTTCGCATGTAGGTAATGTGACCTGCTTCATACAGTTTTTGGGCCAGAGTCATGGTCTGAGATACTGAAAATCCAAGCTTACGGGAGGCCTCTTGCTGCAGGGTAGATGTTGTAAAGGGCGGTGAGGGTGAGCGAGTAGCTGACTTTTTCTCAACGTTAGCCACAGAAAATGCAAAACCGGAAACTTTATTTAAGAATTCCAGAGCTTTGGATTCCGTGTCGAATCGGTGATTCAGCTCTGCTTTGAACGATTTTCCGTCAGCACTGGTAAATACGCCTACTACTCTAAAATAGGATGTAGACGAAAACTGATGGATTTCGCGCTCGCGCTCGACAATCAGCCGTACGGCGACAGACTGCACACGGCCCGCACTCAGCCCGCTTTTGATTTTCTTCCAGAGCACGGGCGACATTTCAAATCCAACTAATCGGTCGAGTATACGCCGGGCTTGCTGCGCATTGACCAAATTTAAATCTATTTTTCTGGGATTTTTGATTGAGTTCTCTATGGCTGATTTGGTGATCTCGTGGAAAACAATTCGGTTGGTCTTCAGAGGATCGAGCTTAAGTGTCTCCGCCAGATGCCATGAAATTGCCTCCCCTTCGCGATCTTCATCACTAGCCAGCCAGACGGTTTCCGCTTCCTTTGCTAACTTCTTAAGCTTGTTGACTATTTCTTTTTTATCGGAAGAGATTATGTATTTCGGTTTAAAATTGTTGGAGACATCCACTCCCAATCCTTTGGTATCCAGGTCTCTGATGTGTCCGTACGAACTTTCAACTTTATATTCTTTTCCTAAAAATTTTTCAATCGTTTTTGCCTTTGCGGGAGACTCTACAATGAGTAAGTTTTTTGCCATCGGGCTGTAATTTGGTGCAAATTACGTTTAATCAACCTGTCAATTCCAAAACTCAAAAAAGCAGGAGTGTGTTCTTACCGCAGCTTTTTGACCCTCAAAACGATGCTGTCCATTCCTACGACCTTGACTTGCTCACCTTTATATACTGGCATGGATGATTCGTCCAAAACGGCTTTCCAACTGACACCGTCCAGGAGAACATATCCTTGAGAATATGCAGAATTCATATCTGTTTCCGCGATGGCTAATTTACCGATCATGGCTTCTGCATTGGTTTTGAGAGGTTTGCCTTTATACATTTTTTTTGCCAATGGCCTTAAGTACACGATAGATATGAGCGAGACCACGGAAAAGACTATCCAACTGATTTCTATACGTGCACCCAAATAGGACACCAATGAGGCTACAAAGCAGCCCACTGCAAGCGCTGCTGCAAAAAATGCGGGGGTCACTATTTCAAGAGTGAGAAGGAAAATCCCGACCAGAAGCCACCACTGCGCTATTGATAAGCTGTCCATTTTTTTTATTTTTTTTATTGTTGATAATACTCATAGGCACCAATATCAGGTAGTCCTCCATTGGAGCGAAATCTGTTGCGTATATCCAAAGGTATAGCAATGGCGTCGTTAAAAAATGCCTGGTCGATGGCCGGACTTAAGGAGTCAATAGAATAATCGTTTAAGGGTATATCCGTAAAACGCGGGGAGAGATTGAATTTACAATCCTGAAAAAAGGAGGGATTGTTGATGTCAAATCCCCTTCTGGATGTATCGTTGTCGACCTTCAGAATTGAATTGCGAAAGAAATAATTCATGATCCCCCCAGTGGATGGCGGTGCCTTTAAGATTCCGACTTCCTGACTATTACTTCCAAAGATGATGCAACTGGAAAATTCGGCTTTCAGGACATCTCTGGTTTGAATGGTCCGATTGGCATCTTCAAAAAAATTGGTCAACGCTACCGCCGGAGTGCCTCTCGAACTTTGATTCCAATAGTTAGCAAATGTTGTGAAAGTGAAGCGGTATCTGCCGCCAAGCGCATAAAAGCAATACAAGCCACAATTGGCCACAACGCTGCTTTGAATTTCGGCACTGCCAAATCCTCCTAATATTCCGACCCTGGAGAAATTAAATATTCGGGTATTCCGGATCAGTGTGTTGGGTGCGAGGGCGTCTAGGCTGTCCAGTACGATGCCGATGGTTCCGTTTTTGATTACTGCATTTTGAATCAGATTGTTTTTGCTGCCACCCATCAGAAAGACTCCCCCCAGAGGACCTCCCCACTGGCCGGGAATGTCTCTGTAGAATGGCTCGAGCCGGTCTCCCTGTAGGATCACTGGATTTTCGTACGAACCGGCATTTTGGGGATCAATGAGCAGTGTGCCGCCATTGAATACCCACAGTCCGCTTCCGGAGTGAAAATGAAGACGTGTACCAGGCTCAATGGTCAATGTGCACAGGCTGTCAATGACCCAATATCCGTAGATTACATGAGGCTTGTCATTGGGCAGAGTAGCATTGCAAGGAGCCAGCGAATAGGGCAGGCCAAATTGTGGTATGTAGCGATTCGGAAAGTGAAAATAAGCATCATTAACCAAGCTGACCAGGTGAACATACCGCACAGAGGTACCTGATCGAAATATGATACTATCGACATACAACAGCTCGGTGCTGCTAGACAGAGGTGTGATTTCCACAAAAATGTAAATACTGTCCCGAGGCCCGATTTCTACACCTGTAACATTCCTTCCGCTGATGCCATTTACATTGAGCCTGAACCAGGACTGATCGCCCCGTGCCAAAGCAACAGATTCTATCAGTAATCCCTCATCCGAGTTGTTAAATACCTTGAGAATGCGGGTGGAGGAATTGAGGCCGGTAAATACTGTATCGAGGTACAATGTGTCGGCAGAAAATCTTAAATCCAAACTCAAACTACTGAATACAAATTCTTTGCGGCATGAAAAAAAGGTGAATAGGACAGTTAAAAATATAAAAAATGTTAAACCTTTTTTTCGACTCATCGACCCTGCGCAAATATTTTGCAAAGTAATACCTTAAATGCGTAGTTTTGCAGCCCGTTTGGAAAAGCATCCTATTAAGTAAAATAAATATGAAAGAAAACATTCATCCAAAGAACTATCGCACTGTAGTAATGAAAGATATGGGTACAGGTGATTATGTAATCACAAAAAGTTGTGCCGAAACAAAAGATACTATCACAATAGATGGCGTGGAATATCCATTGGTAAAAATGGAGATTTCATCTTTTTCACATCCATATTTCACCGGAAAAATGAAAATCGTGGATACAACCGGAAGAGTGGATAAATTCAGAAATAAATACGCCAAATTTCAAAAGTAAGCTTTTTTGGTTTTATAAAAAAAGGGGCGAATCGCCCCTTTTTTATTTCTGCTTGATGTGAACATCCATTTGAGGGAAAGGAATGGAGATACCTTTATTGTAAAATTCTTTATACACATTTTCATTCAGATCAAAATATGCCGGCCAGTATTGGTCGGTATCAACCCACACCCTCACCACAAAATTTATTGAACTGTCTGCCATGCGGATCATTCGGACTAAGGGTTCTGGTTCCGGATGGAACCTCTCGTCTTTTTGAATGATTTCTGTCAGAATTTCTTTGACCTGATCGATGTCAGTGCCGTATGCAACTGAAAATTCCATGTCCAGGCGCCGAACGGGATTTCTGGTGATGTTTGTGATGCTGGAGTTGGCAAGCTGACCATTTGGGATTACAATTCGCCGATTGTCAAATGTGTGAAGGATCGTATGGAAAATCTGAATTTCGATCACCTTACCCATGAATCCGGCTGCATCTATGATTTCACCTACTTTAAATGGCTTCAGTAAAAGAATAATAACACCACCGGCAAGGTTGGATAAGCTGCCTTGCAGTGCAAGACCTACTGCCAGACCGGCAGCACCCAGTATTGCCACAAAAGAGGTTGTTTGTATTCCAAGGATTCCAATTACCGCAATAAATAAAACGACCTTCAGTAATATATCGACCAGCGTTAGCAGAAATGGCGTGAGACTCTCATCTACGTTGGAGCGATTCAGGATTTTATTTAAGGTTTTTACGAATCGCTTGATTAGCCAAAGACCTGCAAGCAGTACTACAATGGCTTTGATCAGGATAAGGCCATATTGGACAGCTAAGTTGATATACAGATCTAAATTGATTTCAGATTTGAAGGGTTTAATTTCCGGTAATTCGTTCATTGTGTCTTAAATTTTAGTTTGCGCAAAAAAACTGTTTTTAAATTCAAACCAAAGATTAAAAAATCTGAGGATTGTACAACTCGGGATATTTTGCTTTTACACCTTTGTAAAAATCCTGAATCTTTTTCATATCTTCTTCAAAAACACCAGTAGGCTTCAGCACAGAAAGTACCCCGGATATTTTCTTTTCATAATCAAGAAATCCAAGGGTGATGTTGACATTGGCATTGAGCGCAATGTGATAAAAACCAGTCCTCCAGCGTTCTACTCTCTTCCTGGTCCCTTCAGCCGGGACTAGGATCACTATCTTTGGATTATTTTTAAGTATTTGGGATGCGTATTCCACTAAATTATTTTTCAGCTTCGTACGGTTTACACCAATGGCGCCTGTCCATTTGAAAAACCAACCGACAGGAGATCTCGTGTAGGAGTCCTTGATGAAGTACCGAAATGAAATTCTCATTTTCCAAAAAGACAATAATGCAATCGGAAAATCCCAATTGGAAGTATGTGGAGCCGCAATCATAACCGTACCGGGAATCTGGGACATATCTTCTACCTGAAGTTTCCATCGAGTCAACTTAAAGAAAAGAGAGGCGATTAAGTATTTCATTAAAATGTCGTTTTGATTTGGGGGCAGAAAAGTAAAAATTTTTACAATTTTTCGCATTCTGCCGCACGGAAATAATAATGCGATGTAATTGAGCTGTTAAGCCATTTTTGCAAAAACAATTGTTTTGAACTTTGATCTGGCTTCCACACCGATTGAGTATGTTAAAGGAGTAGGTCCAAAAAGGGGCGAACTGCTTCGGAAAGAGCTGAACATTCACACTCTGGACGATCTGTTGCGTCATTTTCCGTTTCGCTATGTCGACCGTACTACCTTTCATACAATTGTTAAGATTCGAAGCACGGATGCCGATGTTCAAATCATCGGGAAGTTTAAAAACCTTCAGGAATCCAGGTCTAAAAGTGGCCGCAGAATGATTATCGGAACTTTTTTCGATGATACCGGAGAGGTAGATGTAGTATGGTTTCAAGGCTTAAAGTTAATAAAAGACTTTATTAAACCTGAAAAAAAATACATTCTCTTTGGCAAACCCAACTCCTTCAGCAGACGGCTTTCCTTTGCCCATCCCGAGTTGGAAGAGTATGGTCAGGATGCTGAACAGGGGCGGGCTGTATTGCAACCTGTGTATTCAACCACCGAAAAGTTGACAGCCACCGGTCTGCACTCCAAAGGCATAGGCAAGATTATGCAGAACGCCCTGGATCTGATACGAAACAAGTGGAATGAAATATTACCCCCTGAGTTGTGTAAAAAATTTAACCTTATTCACCGGGAAATGGCTTTTCAGCACATACATTTTCCGAAATCGGAATCTGATCTTGAGGATGCCCGTTTCAGACTAAAGTTTGAGGAATTATTTTTTCTTCAGATCTCTGTTGTATGGCAGAAAATGCTCGCCCAGAAAAACACCAAAGGCCTGGTCTTTGACCAGAAACATGGATTCCTGAGATCATTCTACCTCGAAAAACTCCCCTTCAAACTCACCAATGCTCAAATTCGGGTACTTAGAGAAATCCGGTCAGACGTAACAAGCGGATACCAAATGAACCGACTCTTACAGGGCGACGTGGGCAGTGGCAAGACTTTGGTAGCTCTTCTGAGTATTCTTATGGCCATAGATGCCGGATATCAGGCGTGTATGATGGCACCTACCGAAATTCTTGCCCGGCAGCACTATCAGACCATCAGCCAAATGCTGTATGGCATGCCCGTAGTGGTCCGGCTGCTGACAGGTAGTACCAAGACTTCTGAGAGGCGTGAAATTCATAAAATGCTTGAAAACAACACCTTGCATATTCTCATTGGTACACATGCACTCATCGAAGACACCGTCGTTTTCAAAAATTTAGGTCTGGCTATAATCGATGAACAACATCGATTCGGTGTCGAACAACGAGCCAAACTCTGGAAAAAAAATGTTCGGCCACCTCATATATTGGTGATGACCGCAACACCCATACCGCGCACACTGGCGATGACGGTGTATGGAGATTTGGACGTATCTGTCATCGACGAACTTCCCCCCGGCCGAAAACCCGTAGCTACCTATCACATTACTGAAGCCCACCGGCTCAGACTGAATGGATTTTTGAAAAATGAAATCAAAAAAGGCAGGCAGGTCTATATCGTATATCCACTCATTGAGGAATCTGAAAAACTAGATTTACTTGCACTTGAGAAAGGGATAGAATACCTTCAGCACACATTTCCACTGCCTGATTATCAGATCAGTGTAGTGCACGGGCGCATGCATGCGGAAGACAAGGCCTTTGAAATGCAGCGTTTTGTGAAAGGAATTACTCAAATTATGGTGGCTACCAGCGTCATTGAAGTGGGGGTAGATGTACCAAATGCTACCGTGATGGTCATCGAGAATGCCGAACGTTTTGGGTTATCACAACTTCATCAGTTACGTGGACGTGTAGGTCGTGGTGCAGAAAAGTCCTATTGTATACTCGTGACAGGAGACAAACTTACATCTGAGGGTAAAATTCGAATAGATACCATGTGCCGTACCAACAACGGCTTTGAAATCGCTGAAATAGACTTAAAACTACGTGGCCCTGGAGACCTAATGGGTACACGGCAAAGTGGACTGATGAACCTGAAGATAGCCAACCTTGCTACCGATCAACTGGTGGTGCAACAGAGCCGTGAAGCGGCCATCCATCTATATGAAAATGATCCCGAACTGGTAAAACCCGAGCATCAACAGACTAAGCTGTACTATCAGTATCTCTATGCATCGGGATCAAACTACGCTAAAATCAGTTAATACACCGAATTTTCTTACGTAGATTACCAACAGATTATCTTATCATGTTTCGATGTATAAACACCGGACTGAAAATTGGTTTCAGTCAGGTGCTCTTTTCCAATTGATCCGTTACTTCCTCCCATGATTGCATTAGTTCGTCCAGATTTTTTTTCAATGCATCATAGTCTTTGAGCATCCTGTTGCCCTCTTGTGTAGAGAAGATGGCCGGATCGAGAAGCAGCTCTTCCATATGCCGGATGGAGATTTCTGCCTGCTGGATGTCTTCTTCGATCTTTTCCAGTTTTTGGAGGAGTTTTTTGTGTTCATTCTTTTCAGATAAAGTTTTACCGGAGGGGGCTTTATCAGACTTGTCGGGAGCAGATCGCGGGAGAACAGTGGATGTATTAGTTTCGTAGTCGCGGAAGGTTTCCCGTTGTTTTTCAGCAAGAAAGCTGTCGATATCACCGAGCCATTCATTCACTTTACCCCCCTTAAATTCAAAAACTTTAGTAGCCAGACCGCTCAAGAAGTCACGATCGTGGCTTACGAGTACGACCGTTCCTTCAAAGTCCAGAAGTGCGTGCTTGAGTACTTGCTTGCTGGCAATATCGAGGTGATTGGTTGGCTCGTCAAGTATGAGCAGGTTTGCCGGTTGGAGGAGTAGTCGACAGAGGGCAAGCCTACCTCTCTCTCCCCCGGAGAGTACCTTGACCTTTTTATAGACTTCATCACCTGAAAACATAAAAGCACCCAGCAGTGAGCGCGCCTTAGGTCGCAGCTCATCGGGGGCGGCATCTTCGATGACTTCCAGTAAGGTACGATCTGCATCACCGGTAAGGTGTTGTTCCTGAGCGTAGTATCCTATCTGGACATTATGTCCGGGAATCAACTGTCCCGAGCCGCTCAGCTCTCCAAGCATCATCCGTACCATCGTGGTCTTGCCCTGTCCGTTCCTGCCGACGAAGGCGACCCTTTCGCCCCGTTCGATTTCGAAATTCACATTTCTCAATACATGTTTATCGCCAAAAGAAATAGAGGCATTTTCAGCTTTAAAGACCACCTTACCGCTTCTGGGCGCTGGCGGAAACCGGAAGTTCATAGTCTTGGTGTCTTCGGTATCGATTTCGACCAGTTCCATTTTATCAAGCCTTTTGATTAGACTTTGGGCAAATGATGCTTTGGTCGCTTTGGCACGAAACCGATCTATGAGCTGTTGGGTCTCTTTAATTTCCTTTTCCTGATTCTTGCGTTGAAGATTCTGGTGCTCAATACGCTCTTTGCGCAATTGCACAAATTTTGAATAGGCAACAGGATAATCGTAGAGTTTTCCACCGGCAATCTCGAGGGTCCGGGTTGTGATATTGTCCAGAAAAGTTTTGTCGTGGCTGATCAGCAAAAGCGCCCGGTCGCTGTTTTTGAGAAAATTTTCGAGCCACAGGATGGATTGGAGGTCCAGATGGTTGGTAGGCTCGTCCATCAGTAGCAACTGGTGGGGCTTAAGAAGGATTTTTGCCAGCTCCACCCGCATGCGCCAGCCCCCGCTGAATGTCTCAACCGGGCGATCGAGATCGTCTTCTGAAAATCCCAACCCTTTCAATATTCGTTCGACTTTCCCTTCTATCTCATAACCTCCGGCCAGTTGAAATTCGTGCGTAAGATCCGAAACCCGCTGAATCAAGGCCATATACTCGTCACTTTCGTAATCAGTACGGACGGTCAGCTCTTCATTAATCCTATCGATCTCCTCCTGAATTTGCCGGATATCATC
>CALFUW010000020.1 GCA_937929815.1 uncultured Flavobacteriales bacterium
TTCACCTGAAGTAGACGCCCGCGTGGTTTTACGCGAAAATTTTGACCAGCTGCTCTCGAGCAGACCGGAGGTTGTCATCTTTGGAGAAGACAGCGGTAAAATCGGAGATGTAAATCAGGGTCTTGAAGGCCTTCAGGCCAAACATGGAGAATTGCGCGTGGCCGATACCGGCATTCGCGAGGCTACAATTCTGGGACAAGGCATTGGTCTTGCCATGCGGGGCCTGCGCCCTATAGCCGAAATCCAATACCTGGATTACCTGCTCTATGCCCTGCAGATCATGAGTGATGATCTGGCTACCCTCCAATACCGCACTGTAGGAGGTCAGAAAGCCCCTGTAATCGTCCGCACAAGAGGACACCGATTAGAAGGAATATGGCACTCAGGTTCGCCAATGGGCACTATAATCCACTCCATGCGAGGCATTTATGTACTTGTGCCACGCAATATGACCAAAGCCGCGGGCTTCTACAATACCATGCTCGACAGCGACGATACCGCGCTGATCATCGAATGCCTCAATGGCTATCGCCTAAAAGAGCGCATCCCTGATAATCTGGCTGAAATCCGCACACCCATAGGTGTGGTTGAAACCATTCGCTATGGTCAGGACATCACTGTTGTGACCTATGGCTCAAATTGCAGGATTGCAATGGAAGCCGCATCCGAACTCGAAAAAATCGGTATTGACATCGAAATCATCGACGTACAATCTCTGTTGCCCTTCGACCGAAATCACGATATCGTCAAAAGCCTTCAAAAGACAAACCGCGTTATCTTTTTTGATGAAGATGTGCCTGGAGGTGCCTCAGCCTACATGATGCAACAGGTACTTGAAATACAGAACGGATATCGCTGGCTTGATTCGGCTCCGCGTACACTTACTTCCAAAGATCATAGGCCTGCCTACGGCTCCGATGGCGATTACTTTTCAAAACCTTCGGCTGACGACCTCTGCGACCTTGTAGTCGAAATACTGCACGAAGCAGAACCATACAGATTTTAACAATCACAAAGGCTTAATGGCACAATTATTTGTTGCGGTTACAATAGTTTATTGAGCATGATATCAAAAGGTCATTTTTTTTCAATATGGGCAATATGGACTTTGTTAGCGGGGACTCCAGCACAAGCATCTGACCAGGGATTTGATTACGAAAACAAGGTGTACAGCCCAAGTATAAAGACCATCCTCCTTCATCCGATAGGCAATGAGACCGGCTTCCCTGCCATACGATTAAATTCCGGCGACCGTCTGCTGCTGCGTTTCGATGATATGGACGAAGGGGTCAAAAATTACCAGTACACTTTTGTACATTGTAATGCCGATTGGACTCCATCGCGTCTTTCAAAAAACGAATACCTGGACGGAATGACGGATAACTTTATCCCGAACTATGAATTTTCATTCAACACCTTCTATCCCTACACACATTTTTATCTGAGTTTTCCCAATCAAAATGTGCGTTTTAAAATTTCTGGAAACTATCTGCTCATCGTGTATGACAACAGCATCAGTAAGCCAGTATTGACCCGTCGGTTTATTGTGTTTGAGGAGATTGCCAATGTGGGAATGGATATCCGCAGACCCACTGATGTTCGCTTCAACTCTACCCATCAGGAAGTAGATGTTTTTCTGAATCACGGAGGATATGTAATTCCCGACCCCTACATGGACTTAAATCTGACGATTCTTCAGAATCAACGATGGGACAATGCGATTAGCACTCTGAAGCCCACGTTTGTACAGCCTGGCCGAATTATTTACAATTATGATAATAGCGAAAATCTCTTCCAGGGAGGTAATGAATTCAGGGTGTTTGATATGAAAAATCTCCAGGTTCTCGGCATTGGCATGATGAAGACTGAACTTGATCACAACAACTGGAACGTTTACCTTTTCAGAGAATCCCCCAGGAGGACGGAGCGATATGTGTTTTGGCAAGATATCAATGGCCAGTATGTCATACGCCGTCAGAATGCCAGCAATCCGCATACCGAAGGTGACTATGCGTGGGTTGACTTCCAGCTGGTTGTACCTTCACCTTTTGCTGACGGTGATATTTTCGTCTGGGGTCAACTCTCTGACTGGCAGTTGCTTCCTGACTGCAGGATGAATTACGACTACGAAAAACGCGCTTACACAGCCAAATTACTTTTAAAACAAGGATACTACAACTATCTCTACGCGCTTCAAACCGACGAAGGCATAGCCGATGTCATGCCTGTGGAGGGCAGCTATTGGGAGACCGAAAATGAATACACAGCCATTTTTTACCACCGCGAAATCGGCATCCGTTACGATCGTGTAATAGGCTTTGCCCGTCTTTCTTCACAACGATGATTCTTTTTTATGGCCAAACTCCTGAGAATACATCCAGACAATCCACAGCCGCGTCAGATTGCGGAAGTGGCTGATGCGCTACAGGATGGAGCTGTGGTTATCTATCCCACAGACACGGTGTATTCCTTCGGATGTGATCTAAGGAAGCAAAAATCCATCGAACGCATCGCCCGCCTTAAACGGATAAAGCCCGAAAAAGCTGATTTTTCGATCATCTTTGATGACTTGAGCCGTTTGTCTGAATTTACCCGATCGGTTGACAATCGCACCTTTAAACTCCTTCGCAGGGCACTTCCAGGTCCGTATACGTTTATTCTCGAAGCATCCAATGCGATTCCCCGCTATTTCAAGCACAATAAAAAAACCATCGGTATCCGCATCCCTTCGCATAATGTACCTGTTACCCTTGTGCGTGCGCTTGGATTTCCGATCATTGCCAGCAGTGTCCACGATGAGGATGATGAAATTCAGGAGTACTTCACCGACCCGGAACTTATCTATGAGCGCTACAAAAACGATGTGGACATTGTCATTGACGGCGGTATTGGACAGCTTTATGCATCTACTGTCATTGACCTCACTAAAGGCGAGCCCTTGGTAGTGAGAGAGGGCATTGGCGGATTGGAAGTCTTGTAGCGGGATATTTTTAAACAAAACAATTGTTGTCGTGCCGTATGGATTACTGGTAATCAGACTTCATTCTGCTACGAAAATACTTTGCGGGACAATTACTTCAGAGGTTTAAGCACTTTAGGATATCTTATTGATATGCTGACCATGAGATCTGTCAAAGGCAATGAATACATTGGTATGAATGCAGAGGAACTCAAGAGGCATATAGTTTGATATAAAAAGAAAAAACTTTCTCAACAACAATATTACTACTATGAAAAACAACACCCACGATGCCAAACGTACCAAGGCACAAAAAATCATCGATGAACTTGGATTGGTCTACGTAGAAGAAGGAGCTCAGGATGTACTCACCTATGACGAAGTAAACGCTGCTCAGCAGGCGTGGTGCGATGCTATGGTACAAATTGGCAGAATTAAAGAAGAGGGAGGCGATTACCGCAAATTTGCAGAGCACATTATATCTGAACTCTACAATTATGACTACGGAAAAGTCTTTTTTAAACCTACCCTTGCCTTTGGAGATAAGACATTCAGAAACACAAAAAAGGGCGCATTGTCCTATTTTATCGGAGGCGATCCAGACTATCCGGATGATAAAGGGTTTGCGTTGAAACCTTGGGTCAAAGCCCGATATGAAAACGTCGGTGGGAACAGACAAGGCATTCAAATTTATGGCTCAGTAGCCATCACGATGGGTAATGTGTGGATGACTGATAAGGACGGAAACGAAATCATGGTTGATAAAACCTGGGTTTTCCGTAAAGGTAAAGATGGTAAATTGCGCATTATCGTTCATAAATCTGCTCTTCCTTACACGCCCAAACAAAACGAATAAAATAAACGCCCTCAGGATGTAGGTGTGCGCCCTTTTGCCGGTACATGGAAGCTCACTCCTGGCGGGTCGATCGTTGCCCTAGAAAAAATTTCAAATATTTTCTGCATCGGATATGGATTTCAGAGGCCGGCGGAATACATGATGGATCGGAATAGGTACTTTTCCAACCTTAGATATTGTTACATGAAAAAATTATTTTTTAAACTACCAGGTACATCGGTTACCAGTGTAATGGCGCAGATATATATTGAATGATCAAGTAATTGTATCAAAATTTGATGGAACCATCCGCAATCTCATTGACAGATTAAATTTCAATCTTTCGGGACGTACAAAATGTTTTATTCAGGCATGTCGCACTAGAGAGGTTATTTTCGGGTTAAATTTTTGTAAACCGATTTGAGTTCGTTCCGCTTTCGGGTATTTTTGAGTCGCTGTATATATCAACCTCTTGAGTAAATGAAAAATCTGGCACTTCTTTTTATCTTTTTAGGTACAATATCTCTAACTGCTCAGCGCAGTCAAAAGCCAACTGTCGCTGAATGGATCAATGCCGGGCCGATGCTTGGATACGTACATATGAAAGAAGCCCACCTGTGGATACAAACCAAAAAACCGGCTCAGGTCGCACTCCGATACCGTCCTAATGGATCAAATACTCAATGGAATACTTCTGCCACGGTAGAGACTTCGTGGAATACTGCCTTTACGGCAAAATTTGTTCTGGATGATGTTTTGCCCGGTCAAACGTATGAATACAGAGTGCTGGTCAATGGTGCAGAGGTATTCTTTCCCGAAACATTATATTTTAAAACACAGTCAAACTGGAGATATCGGCAAGACCCTCCAGAGTTTACGATACTGGCCGGGAGTTGCTCATATTTCAATGAGGAAGCAGCAGACCGTCCGGGCACCCCTTATGGAGGCGATTATCAAATCTTTGAAAACATGGCAAGGATTAATGCCGATCTGATGCTCTGGCTGGGTGACAATGTGTATACTCGTCCGGTAGATTTTGGTAGCAGAAGAGGATTCTTACACCGATACACGCACGACCGTGCGTATCCCCAACTTCAGAAATTCTGGCAAACCGGAAGTCACCTTGCCATCTGGGACGATCATGATTATGGCCCAAACGATGCCAATGGCTCATATGTGGGTAAAGAATGGGCTCATGAAGCATTTCGGCTGTTTTGGGCCAATCCACCTTTGATGCGTTTTGGATGTGAGCAATCCACAGCAAGCATGGCAGAATTTAATGATGTCCACATATTTATGCTCGACAACCGCTCATTTCGCACGGAAATTATGAACAATGGAGATCATCAGATTTTTGGAAAGGAACAACTTGATTGGCTGATCAACAACCTGAAATATTCAAATGCGCCGTTCAAACTGGTGTGTGCAGGCGGTCAAATGCTCAGCGACGCTAATGTGTTTGAAAATTTTGCAAATTATGATAAAGAGCGCGCATATCTGCTGCAAAGAATTGAGGAAGAAAATATCAAAGGGGTCATATTTCTTACTGGAGACCGTCATCACAGCGAAATCTGCATGATGAAGAATGCAAAGGGAAATACCCTCTACGACATCACCACATCCCCTCTGACCAGTGGAGCCGTGACCCGAAAGGTTGAAGACAATAGCTACAGAATGCCCGGAAGTCTGATTCAGCAAAGAAATTTCGTGGCGATGAAATTCTCCGGAAAGCTAAGAGACCGCGTCATGGAGGTTACCTATTACGATTCTAATGGTCAAAAGCTCTTCTCACATACAATCAAAGAAAAGGAATTGTAGGGTTTCCTCTGTTTATTTAGCCAGGTAGTAGCCTGCTGCACAGAGTGCAATACCGACCACTACACTTGAGACCACATATATAATGCCTATTGTTAACTGACCATTTCTGATCATGATCAGAACCTCCTGCGAAAAAGAAGAAAAAGTGGTAAATCCACCTAGAATACCCGTGGCTAAAAAAATCCTTCCTGTATCTGTCAGCGAGTTGCGTTCCCAAAAAGCCAGTACAATACCAATAAGTAAGCTACCTACAGCATTTACCAGAAACGTGCTTACCGGATATCCCGTTCTTAGAGCATATTGAGCAATCACCGATACAAGATATCTCGATGCACCACCTAAAAAACTCCCAACTCCGGTAAGCAACGCATATTTCATTGTTTCCATTCCTTTTCGTTTTTTGGATAATATGTTGACGGAGAATCGACAGAAGTGTCCGGCTCCTCAAACTGAAAATCCTCACTTCTGCGCTTGCGCCGAACCTGTAGAATGTCATGATACCAGGAATCAAAATTCGTCCGATATGTAAGACCTATGCCCTGGGCATAGTCACCGACCTGCTCAAGACCAATACGGTTTTGGAGAGAGCGATTAAATGCTTTGGCTCTGAGCTTGCCATCAGGTGTAAGGAGGTATTCCAGCTCTACATCGCCAGCAAAGTCATTTCGCCGGGTGCTGCCAGTATTCTGTTGGGTTGAAAGGTCAAAGTTTGTATTGATCACAAAGCGATCGTTAAAAAGAGTAGTAGATATACCCAGCTCGAGGTCTTGCTGTTGATTGATGCTTCCTTCTTGACCCTGAAGATTGGTCTGACTGTATCCCAGTCGGATATCTACCCCCTTTATCCGCTGTGCCAAAAGATTTGAAATCTGTGATACAAAGGCATCATACACCAGGGTGGCTCCGGGAGCAGAGGTACTCACTGCGAAGTCATCGGTCATAAAACTATTGAGCAGTAGGAGAGAAAACGCTTGCCGGGTGAGTTTATCTCGATCTGCCAGGGCATTATTTATTTCCGTTTGAACCATTGGGGCAGCCCTTGGCACCTTGATGTCAAATGAAATTTCAGGTCTAAGCATCACACCGCTTACCTTCAGCAGCAGATCTACCTGAGTCCGGGTATTGAGGTAGCGCTCATCGGTGAGCAGTCCTCTCAGCGTGGTACGAGTCGTGTAGCGCGTGGTTATATCAAGATTTGCCGCAAGAGGACCTCCGGTAAATGTAATTGTACTGCCGGGTTCGATGATAAATTTACGAGATACAAGTCCTTGAAAATTAAAGTTGTAAACCCCTTTAGTGATTTGATAATTGCCGACAAGCTTAATGTCTCCGGATGGAGGTACAGTCAGTGAAATCCGACCTTGTCCGTTGGCGCGCATCATGTCATTGTAGCGGTCATCTAGGATCAACTGAGCTTCAGCTTCTGGCGTCACATCTACAGTAAATCTTAAGGTAAGTCCCCCAAAGTTTGTTAACCTAGGTTTTTTTTCTGATTCTTCATCTGTTTTTTCAACAAAATTTATAAACGATTTACTACCTACTTCAGTGGGATTATTGAGCGGAAGGGCAAAGAGCGTACCGCGCTCAGTGCGCACGTTTACATCTATTACCGGTTCGTCTGTCGGTCCTGTGATCAGTATTTTACCCGTCACATAGGCAGTACCATAATAAAGGTCACCTGATGTCGCATTGGTATTGAGTGCCAGAAAACGGTCGGCATCAATTCCGATATTAAATTTAAAATCGGTGAAATCCCTGTGAGTGATTCTGCCGTTTAGAGTAGCCTTGCTCGATGTCTTTGTATCTCGGATAATCATTTCGCTGAAATTAATTTCGCGATTATTTATCTGTACGCTCGGTACACCTTCAAAGTTGTAATCCGTACCGAGTAATGGTATGGTAAGGCCAAGATTCGGAAATTTCATTTGCCCTCGAATATCCATGGCAGTTGTACGACCTTTTAATGTAATTTCTCCGTTGACAGTCCCTCTCAGATTTTTAACAAAATCTCCTAAAACTGTCGACAGAGCATTTAATCTAAATCTATTAGTTGTACACACCAAATCAAATTCTGGAGTACCAATGGTGGTCAAAATTCCGCTTATTTCTAGAGTTTTCAGTTCTCCTCTCTGAATATAGCCGGAGAGTTCCATTTTTTTTGTTTCTACATTCCAGTCCGAACTAAAATAAAGATCTCCTTGATGATAGCCGTTGATCCATAAGGAATCGATTTTAAAATCAGATGCAAATTTAGGCTCCTTGAGCAAATTATTTGCAAGGATCTCACCCTTCATAATACCATCCATTGTGGAATTAAATGGCTTCAAAAAAATATTAAATAAATCGATTCTGAAATTATCAACATTTATACGCAAAATTTCATACATATTTTCAGAGATAATACCATTGGCCAAAATAGACCTAGGACCATTGATGACTTGAAAATTGCTGACCAAAATTCTATTTGGTTCAATGTCAAAATAGTTAGCAGGATTTATCACAAAAATTTCTTTTCCGATATTGAATTCTGATCGGTCAAAGTGAAGGCGATAATTGTTGTTGGTATTTTTGACAAGCCAGCCGTCTACATGTCCCTCACTGCTCAATGAATCTACAAGTGACCAAAGCAATTCAAATGCGTTGGAATCCGGCGTATTATCCAGGCGGAATTTAACGGAATTAAAAGTCAGATCCTCATAGCGAAAATTTGAAGCAAGGATGAGGCCTTCAGCCGCTGAATCAGGCTTGTGATTCCACGACGCAAGTAACTCACCGGAATGGATGTTTCCATATCGGATTCCTCGGCTCTTAAGCAGGAGAGAAACTTCTGACCGCTCACCATCGTAGGCAGCTGTGAGCTGTGTTTGAGGTTCTACATTCAGATCCTCCATATACAATAGCGAAAACAAATCATTTAAATTTTCAGTCTGTACATTTATTTCAAATGATTTATCCCGATATGGATGCTTGTAATTTGAAATCTTTCCTAATCTTTTATGTAACCAATCACGTACGTATTCATGCACTTCAAATAGTTGAAAATTTCCGAATACATTCATTGAAGCAAAATCTGATTTGAGCTCTAATTGATTTTTATTTTGAAATACTTTTGACAGCAGTTTTATGCTTTCAAAATGATAATTCCCCAGTGTATTTTCGGCAAATATTTCGCTTATGACGATATTTCCTGTAGGATTTTCAGTCAGTCCAAGATCAGCAATTCCATTGACCAAAAAACTAAGAAATGTAATGCTGTCAGAAGTCCATTTCAGAGCATAGGGATTAGATTTCTCAAGATTAAAATTGAATTCGGTAAAGGTTGAGTTTTTTTGATGGGTGTATTGGAAGATAGAACTGGCTGTAAGATTCGGATCCTTGATATAAATATTTCCCTTGTAGTTATTTTCTTTCAACACAAACTCTGATAAGTTAATGTTTTGATAGGTATAATCATTAAAGTACAATTTATGTATAATTCCTTGGGCGGAAAGATTCATTTTATCAGGCTCAAAACCTGTACCTGATACATTTATTGATGCAGTGGTGCTTCCAAGACTTTCCACATCAAAAATCCGTCCGATATCTACATTCTTTAATGCAATATTACCAATGTATGAAGGCTGGTTGTTTGGATTACTCATTTGAATATTTAGTCCGATTTCTTCTCCATTTTCAAAGTTGATTTGTACTGTGGTAACAAATTCTTTTGGCGTGCCTTCAAATCCTCCTTTGGCCGTCAGAAAAATATTTTTTCGCAAAAAATCGGGAAGGTCTACACCGGCGAGTGTCTCTATGATGGATGTTGCTGCACCCAATTGGGTTTTGAAATCGCTGATGCGTACGTGAATGAATGGATTTTGCGGGTCGGAAATGATATTTTGAAGGGTAACCTCTCCTTGGTATCGAGTGAAATCTCCGACCTCCAGATTCGACGCTACCACGATAAAATCGTTGAGCGTACCGTAGGCATGACCATCTATCTTAATATCCTGGATATCCGGAAACTCGGGTAACAAGGTGCGGATTTCGTCCACATTAACCAATGAATTCCGAAACCAAACTCCTATATCAACTTCATTTTCAAAATTTTGAAATGATTCAGCTGAACTGTACCTAAGGGTGGCATTCATATCCAGTACACTTCTGTCTGTGGTACATAGAAGGTTGTAAATGCCGATATGGTCATTTGAATAGGTGAGTAGGCCCTGAAGATGATGTATTTCAAAATATCGCTGATCCATGCCATATGCTTTTACAAGATGAGCGGAAATACTATCTCTCGAAAGATTGAAGTTTCTGAATCGCAAATGAGCATTGTGCAGGTCAAATTCGGGCAGGGTAGGAATATTTACATCCTTCCGTCTGAATCTGAACTTCTCAAAATGAATGTCGCTGATTTTTAGTTTAAAGTCGTTCTCGGAGTCGGAAGATTCCTTATCTGTCAGCTTTTCCAAAAAGTGCATAAATCCGTTCAGACTGTCACCCGGATGAGTGATCAGACAGAAGTGCGTACTGTCGAAATAAACTTTTGAAAGGCCAATGTTTGAAAAATTGGCCGATACGTAGGCAACCGAGGCTCTAAACTGATTGGTATATATGACGGTGTCACCTTGGTCATCGTAGAGAACGACATTTTTCAGGCCGATCTGATTTGGAAAAATAATCTGGAGTTTTTCAACATCGATATGAATGTTTTTATTGTGTTTTAACCACTTAGTAGCCTTTCCGGCCAGATAGGTTTGTACAAAGGGGTTGGCGAGCAGCAATGCAAGCACCACACCGATAATTGCAATACCTTTGACAATTTCTGATACAATGCGGGCGAGATGTTGGATTTTCATTTGACGTCTGCTCAACAGATAGATGAATCTTATGTTAAATGACAATATTTATATTCTCGGAATAGAAACATCGTGCGATGATACTTCTGTTTCTGTAATCAGAGGTCGCAAAGTTCTTACCAATATTACATCTTCCCAAAAAATACATGCGCTTTGGGGTGGGGTCGTACCTGAACTCGCTTCGCGCGCTCATCATCAGAACATCGTCCCGGTGACGGATGCTGCTATCAATCAAGCCGGAATACACAAAAGTCAGCTTTCGGCCATAGCATATACCAGAGGTCCCGGATTGTTGGGCTCATTGATTGTAGGAGCTACGTTTGCACGTGCCATGGGCCTTGGGTTGGGTATTCCCGTTATTCCGGTGCATCACATGGAGGCACACATCATGGCCCATTTTATTGAAGATACAGATATGCAGCCACCTGAGTTTCCATTTCTATGCCTCACGGTCTCTGGCGGACACACGCAACTGGTGTGGGTT
The DNA here is from genome assembly GCA_937929815.1 of uncultured Flavobacteriales bacterium. Taxonomy (GTDB): domain Bacteria; phylum Bacteroidota; class Bacteroidia; order Flavobacteriales; family Schleiferiaceae; genus Thermaurantimonas. The sequence goes on from CALFUW010000020.1 coordinate 10,938, forward strand.
ACCGATTTTATGGAAATGAACGTGATTGGACAGACCACCGACGATGCGGCCGGAGAGGCATTCGACAAAGTCGCCAAAATTCTCGGGCTACCATATCCTGGAGGCCCCATTATTGATGCTCTCGCAGCAGAGGGAAATCCAAATGCTTTTCATTTTGCACGGCCTGAGGTTCCGGGATTTGATTTTAGTTTTAGTGGGTTAAAAACTTCTGTACTGTATACCCTGGAAAAGGCGAAAAAGTCAGATCCTGATTTTATTCAAAAGCACATAAACGATATTGCAGCTTCCGTGCAGCAGGCCATTGTGGATACATTAATCAAAAAAGTAAAGCGCGCAGTGCTTCAGACAGGGGCAAAACACCTTGCACTAGCCGGAGGAGTATCAGCCAATTCCTGTCTTCGCAAAGCCATGCAGGATCTGTCAGCTCAATTAGATGTACGACTCTACCTCCCGAAAATGTCTTACTCCACAGATAATGGCGCTATGATCGCAATAACCGGATACTATTATCTAACTGCTAACATCCAGAGAACCTCTAATCTGAATCCTACGGCGAGGTGGCCTCTGGGAAGTTGACCCCATGTAAGGACGAAAGATGTGATACCCTCTTATCCTCACTTTATTGGATCAGTTTTTTCGTTGTATATGTGCTCAATCTGACGATAATTCCTTTGAATTGACAGGGAGGAGACAAGACCGGAATTGCATCATCGGAAAGGTCTGATTTTTGTAAATTAATTAAACTTACATATAATATAACTTACCTACTTTTGAGCCCTTATTATTCAAAGCCCGTAAGCAATGAAATACAAACTTTCTCACTTCAATTACAAACTTCCTAAAGAGCTCATCGCCAATCGTCCGCTACCTCATAGAGACGACAGCAGATTGATGGTCGTTCATCGCGATTCGGGAAAAATCGAACATCGCATCTTTAAAGACATTCTCGATTATTTTGAGCAAAACGACCTCTTTGTGTTTAACAATACAAAAGTTTTCAAGGCAAGATTGTACGGCTACAAAGAAAAAACAGGCGCACGTATCGAGGTTTTTCTCCTAAGGGAATTAAATGCCGAAACACGGCTGTGGGATGTACTGGTAGACCCCGCAAGAAAAATCCGAATCGGAAACAAAATCTATTTTGGCGATGATGAAAATTTGGTAGCCGAAGTGATTGACAATACAACGAGCCGGGGGCGGTCGATTCGCTTCCTGTTTGATGGATCGTACGAAGAATTCCGAAAAAAACTCATTGACCTTGGGCATATGCCAATTCCCAAATATTTGCAGCGGGAGGCTGATTCTGAAGACGAGGAGCGCTACCAGACCATTATGGCCAAGGTGGAAGGAGCTGTAGCTGCCCCTGTGAGTGGGCTGCACTTTAGTAAGCAGCTACTCAAACGTATGGAAATCAAAGGAATAGAAACTGCAGAAATCACCATGCACGTGGGACTGGGTACATTCAAACCGGTAGAAGTAGAGGATCTCAGCAAGCATAAGATGGATAGCGAACAGGTATGGATATATCCTGAAGCTGCCAAAAAAATCAACAAAGTACTCGACGAAAACCGCAAAGTAGTAAGCATCGGCACGACTACCCTTCGGGCCCTCGAAAGCTCTCTGACCACGGAAAATAGGATTATACCGTTTACCGGCTGGATCAGTAAATTCATTTATCCTCCTTACACCTTCAAACTGCCGCTCAAACTCGTGACCAACTTTCATGCGCCGATGTCCACCATCCTCATGCTGAAAAGTGCCTTTATGGGACATGAGCTCATGATGGAAGCATATGAAACTGCCATAAAGGAGAAGTATCGGTTTCTCAGCTACGGGGATGCAATGTTGATTCTCTGATCCGAGGGATGACAAGGAGGAAGCAATTAAACGAACTCACGGAAGGAATAGATTACTACAAGACTCCCGAGGGATATATTGTCTATACCGAAAAATATCATCTCGACAGAGGCTATTGCTGCCAGAGCGGATGCCGGCATTGTCCATATGGATTTGATAAGCACACCGGGAAGATTACTAAACAAAAAAAGCTGCCATAACAAGCAGCTTTTTTTAATATCGAGAATACAGTAGGACCCCTTATTGTTCCATTCTGCGCATCTCTTCTTCAAATGTCTGTTTGAAACGCTCATAGTTGTAATCAATCCGAAGGCTTTGATCGCGGGTAAGCGACTGAAAATAGCTGTCTGCCAGCCGTTCGGCACTCAATTCCAAAGCTAAGTAGTATTTGAAAATATTAGAATTTTTAACCTTTGTGGAGCGTTCACATATCGGAATCACTCCTCGAAGTTCCTGGTTGATCACCGTGCGGGCATTTTCTTCAAAACGTTCCAGAATTTCCTCCTTGTTGTTGTATTCCGAAGATTTTACATAATTGTCCCCGACGACCTTCATGGTGGTACTTAGCATTCCGGCCAATTCGGCGCGGGCATTGCTGAGGGCTTTGCGTTTTGCAGTATTGAGATCCATACTTTCACCAAATGAAAATGCCCTGAACGTTTTGGCGTCAGATTTAAATTCAGAACACGGAAGTTTTACTTCAACTTCATCGGAAGGAATGGGTGTCTCTTTTATCTTTTTGCTTTTACATGCGGTAGAAAACACGACCGAAAAAAGAATTGCAATCAAAATTGCATGGGTAAAATTTCTCATTTTTTAAGGACTTTAGGATTACAAATGTAATGGCCAAGAGTTGTGCCAAATTGTTTCAAGCACATTTACTGACCTTAAATAATTCTGCATAACCAGATGCGCTGAAAATGATTATCTCATAATAGTTTCATGAATGAGCCTCATTTGTCTTTTCAATGGATTGAAATCTCATTTTTAAAAGACGTTGGTTGGACTTTGAACCTTGAAGGGATACGCGTCTGATCGTACCTGTCGGTCAACGCAACTTTTGTAGGATATCCTCTTATTTTTGCGCCATACTTATAGCTTCTGAAATTATGAAAATTTCCTACAATTGGCTGAAAGAATACATTGATTTAAAAGGACTAACAGTTCGGGAAGTTAGTGAGATTCTTACTGAAATAGGCTTGGAGTGTGAGGCTGTTATTTCCCTGGGAGCAGGTCACGAACTGGATGAAAAAGTCGTTGTAGGCTTTGTGGTCTCCGCTGAAAAGCATCCGAATGCAGATAAATTAACTCTTTGTAA
>CALFUW010000021.1 GCA_937929815.1 uncultured Flavobacteriales bacterium
AATGTCGGGGCGCAAATCGCCGGATACAGCAGAGGTCGATTCTCTCAGTTTCGTGTCACAGGATCTTTCAGCTTTGAATATGACAAGCACCAGATTATCACCGGATTTGAGTTTGAGCAGAGAGTTGACAGATCCTTCAGTGTCGGGGCTAATGGTCTTTGGGGGCTCATGCAGCAGCTTCAGAATGACCATATTCGGGAGTTAGATTTCGGAAATCCCATGCCCGTACGCGATGAGAACGGGGTATTTCTCGATACCATTTTTTATCCCAGAAAATTCGATGCTGAGAAGCAAAATGCCTTTGATGAGCGGTTTAGACGGCGTATCGGGCTTGACCCCAACGGTTTGGATTTTCTGAACGTATTCAGCTATGATCCTTCAGTATTTTCTCTGGACTTGTTCAGTGCAGATGAGCTGATCAACCTGAGTGGTTCAAGGCTTGTAGGATACTATGGATTTGATCATACCGGACGAATCTCAGATCGCCGGGTGTCCATCAATGATTTTTTCACACGGCGGGGAGCAGATGGCAGATTGCTCAGACCGATTGGGGCATTTGAGCCCATCTATGTAGCCGGATACATTCAAGATCAATTTGAGTTTTATGACCTCCGGTTCAATGTGGGAGTTCGGGTTGACTATTTTGACCTCAATCAGCCTGTTCTTCGCGATCCCTACAACTTGTATCCCGGCGTGACAGTCGGTGAGGTGCGGAATGGAATTTTTCCCAACATCCGAGGGACTATTCCATCCAATATCGGTGATAATTATGCGCTGTATGTCGACAATTACAATTACTTCCTCGGTGGCAATGAGTTTTCAAACGTTGTAGGCTTCCGCAGCGGGAATGATTGGTATGACATTCAAGGCCGCAGAATTGACAATCCAAAGGTAATTGCTGACCTTGGTGGCGGCAACGTGCGCCCTGTTTTGTATGATCGACCCGAAAATCAGCGTCTTGGCCCTAACTCTTTCGGAGACTATCGTCCGCAGGTCATTGTAATGCCGCGTGTGAGCTTCAACTTCCCCATCTCTGATGTTGCCTTGTTTTATGCCCACTATGATGTGTTGGCTCAACGCCCTGACGTGGGATTATCCCGGTTCAATCCCATTGAAATTATGGAACTCGAATTTGGAAAAAATCTTCTTGACCCGATCAGCAATCCAAACCTCAAACCTCAGCGCACGACTGACTATGAACTTGGTTTCCAACAGGTGCTCTCGGCGCGTTCTGTACTTAAGCTCGCGGCATTCTATCGCGAAATGCGCGACATGATGCAGACCATTGCCCTTACCCAGGCCTACCCAAATACATACATCACCTATGGCAACCGCGACTTTGGTACGGTAAAAGGTTTCACCTTTGAATACGATCTGCGTCGCACCGGTAATGTAAGCCTCACTGCAAACTACACCCTTCAGTTTGCGGACGGTACCGGCTCAGGTCCTAACTCAGGAGCCAATCTGGCGCGCTCCGGCCAGCCTAATATCCGCTACATCCTCCCGTTGAGTTTTGATACCCGTCACCGGATTGTGACACGTCTCGACTATCGCTATGGCAGAGGTGTCAATTACAATGGGCCTGTTTGGTTCAATAAGAGAGTATTTGAAAATGCAGGTATCAACTTTGTAGTCACAGCCAATTCGGGTACACCTTATTCAAGAAGACTTTTTGCTTATCCGATCAATGCTTCTGAAACCCAATCACCACTGATCGGTCAGGTCAATGGATCAAGGCTTCCCTGGCAGCTTCGCGTGGATTCACGTATCAATAAAATATTTGATTTTAAATTTAATAAGGAAAGTAAAAAAACATATGGCATGGACGTCTATCTCCAGGTTCTCAATCTCTTGAATACTAAAAATGTAGTAGCAGTTTATCCGTTTACCGGACTGCCGGATGACGATGGTTATCTGACCTCGCCTCAGGCTGTAAATGCGATCAACTCTCAGGTAAGCGCCCAGTCTTTTGTCGATTTGTATAACGTCAGACTTTTGAGTCCTTTCAACTTTGGCTTGCCAAGAAGGATTCGTTTGGGTATCATGTTTAATTTCTAATCACCAATGGTAAATATGAATTGGATAAGGGTCTTTTTTATTCTGACACTTGTAAATGCGGTTACACTGATCCAGGCTCGTGAGATTCCTGGTCTTGGGAGCCCTAAAAAACGGACAGGCAGAACTTTGCAGGAATTATGTGCCCCTGCTACCGCTCAGGCAGACCTTAACTTAAATAATGTTCGGGCCACTGTACTTGCGGCAGGAGATATGTGGTGGAATCTGAACCAACCCAGATATGAGGTTCCCAAGGGTTCAAACAGGCACTCCATGTTTGCCGGCGCACTCTGGTTGGGTGGTCTTGATGAGGGTAATCAGCTTAAACTCGGTGCCATGACATATCGCCAGAGGGGAAATGACTTTTGGCCGGGCCCCCTTTCAAACGACGGATTGGCAAGTGTCAATGCAGAAATCTGTCGTACATACGATCGATTCTGGATTATTTTCAGATCTCAGGTCGAAAAACACAGAGGCTGGCTACAGTGTAAAGATGACCCCGATTGTGATCTTGCTGCAAAATATCCGAATTATGAAAACGAAATCCCTACCATCATACGCGACTGGCCTGGAAATGGAATAAATGGCGAGCTCGACTTCAGACTAGCTCCGTTTATAGACCTGGACGGAAATGATCTGTATGATCATCGGTTTGACTATCCTGCCTATGATTTGGATCGGACTTTTGATTGCAGAATTAAGGAGGTTGATCTCCTTTACGGAGATATGACCATCTGGTGGGTATACAACGATCGGGGAAATATCCATACAGAAACACAGGCTGGTGCACTTGGATTTGAGATTCGCGCTCAGGCTTTTGCCTTCTCGACCAATGACGAGATCAACAACATGACTTTTTATAACTATCGGATTCTCAACAAGTCCACATTTCGCCTCACCAATACTTTTTTCGGTACCTGGTTTGACGCTGACCTTGGAAATCCTTTTGACGACATCATCGGCTGCGATATCGCAAGAGGTTTGGGATATGTGTACAATGCAGAGCCTGTAGATGCCGGTCCGCTGGGATACGGTCCATTCCCACCAGCCATTGGCTTAGACTTCTTCCAAGGCCCCTTTGCCGACTATTTCGACGGTATTGACAACGATCGAGACGGTTGTGTTGACGGCGTGCGCGACGACTTCGGTGTCTGTCAGCCGGAAGATCCGAGCATAGGCCGCAATGAACGCATTATCATGAGTGGATTTATGTATTACAACAATACAGGAAGCCCAGGAGTGAATCCAAATACAACTGACCCCAGAAATGCTGCTGAGTTTTATCAATACCTTCAATGCATCTGGAGAAATGGTAACCCACTTGTGATCGAAAATCCCAGCGGACGCGGTAACACCAACAACGGTGACGGCTTTACGGTGGATGGTTCTGGAGAACGCACATTTTTTGCCTATCCGGGACTATCATTCGACACCACAGGTGCATACAAACCTGATGAGCCTCTTCCCAATGGGGGCTGGTGGGAGTCACCTGCCAATAAAGCTGATAAAAGAGGCTTGCATTGTGCCGGCCCCTTCTCTTTGGCACCCGGCGCCCTTAACTTTATTACAACCGGTGCCGTTTGGGCTCGAAATTTCTTCTCAGATGACCTTTTTGCATCTATGGAATTGGTCATCATCGCCGATGACAAAGCTCAGAAGCTCTTTGACAATTGTTTCCAATTGCTTGACGGGCCTGATGGTCCAAAAGTAGATATGGTCGAACTGGACAAAGAATTAATTCTGAATTTAATCTATGACGAAACTTCCAATAATTTTAACCTGAGATACCGTCAGCGGGACCCTCTTATTCCGGATCCTATTGGCGCTACACCTCAAGAAATTCAGGTAGCGCGAGACACCGGATATTATGATTACAAGTTTGAAGGGTTTCAGGTTTTTCAATTGAGAGATGCCAATGTTAGTGTAGCAGATTTGTACAACCCTGCTCTGGCCCGTTTGGTTGCTCAGTGTGATATCCAAAACCAGCATGGGCAGTTGATCAATTACACTCGTGATGCATCTATGAATGCACTTGTCCCTCAGGATATGACCATTCAGGCCAATAACAGTGGCATCCGAATGTCTTTCCGCATTTTAGAGGACGCCTTTGCAACGGGAACCAACAGACGACTAATCAATCACAGGGAGTATTTCTTCATAGTAGTTGCCTATGCTGTTAACAAGTTTGCACCATTCGATCCTGCCAGACCGGAGCAAACTCAACAGACTCCGTTTCTTCCGGGTAGAAGGACCTCCGGTGCCGAAGGGATTGTCGTCTTCAAGGGCATTCCACGTATAACGAAGCCCGAACAAAACGGTTTGGTATTAGGGGCAAACTACGGGGACTCACCCGAAATTGTTCGTCTGGAAGGGTTAGGTAACATGGGAAAATTCTTGGATTTGCGCCCTGATGTGGAACAAAAAATCGTCCGTGAAGGCAGAGTAGATGAACTTGCTTATTTACCAGGGTTTGGCCCATTGGACATTAAAGTAGTTGATCCCAAGAGGGTACCTTCAGGCGATTTTACGCTTCGGGTTTTAGGTGTTGGTGATACAGCCAGATGGGTAATCGCGGGTGGTGATCTCACCAATCCGATTTTCAGCGATACCACATTGAGTTTCCCAAATGAGCAAATAGTACCTGAACTTGGATTGTCTGTGTCTCTTAGCAATTTCAACAATCCGGGCAGAGATTGGACGTGCTCTTATAGAAACGGTGTTGTCGGCTCTCAGGTAATATATACAGACCCCAACAGGGCATGGCTCTCCGGAATATCGGATAACACATCATTTACACCCCGAAACTGGATTGCCGTAGGTACTAATACCGTGGCCACCCAGCCTCCGGCGAATCTATATCCCGATCAGACATTTGTGCTCCCGAATTCCAATATTACTGAACCAATGGACCCATGCCGATTCTTTGCCACATTTGTAGATGGT
>CALFUW010000022.1 GCA_937929815.1 uncultured Flavobacteriales bacterium
AATTAGAGTCTATACTTACTCAATTTGAAATTGGGTTTGAGGTCCTGCCAGGAACAGTTGAAAAAATGGAGAAATTGAAACGCAAGCCTCTCCAGCAGGATCCCCCTGCCTCCTCCGCGGGTGTGTAATTTTTTAAATTTAATATGAATAAGATGTCACAGGTGCTTTTGTGGTAATAAACTGTCGGACAAAATATCCATTGGTTATAATTTTATCAAAGAACAAAAGATACCTTTGACATTTCTTACAACAAAAAAATAGTTTATTAATTAAAATCCTTATTTAAATAATTTCCTCTCAAAAGGAAAAAAGTAATAAAATTTATTGTTTTTTGTCGATCTAACAGCATTTATGACTTCTTACAACAGACATATAAAAAAGAAATCAATCTAATGGGTTGGCCCTCTAAAGGGCACGATCACAACTTCCATTACTCTATTATTACAATTAAATCGATAATTAAAACACCAAAGAAGGAATAATCGGATTAAGTAGAGAAAATACAAGATAAACCTCATAATCGCGAAAAGGCGGGAAATACAATTTTAGTTATGATATCATTTCAAGAGATCAATGGCCTTATCCAGCTGATTGTCGCTACCGTTGTTGTAAAGTGCTTCTACATCAAGCGGCACAAGAACCTCAGGTGTATATCCTATCCCTTCCAGAACCTTGCCCCAGATAGGGCGAAATACCTCTACAGCAAGCTGTACTCTCCAGCCATTGGGAAGAAAAAATGACCGGCTTCCGGTGATCATAGTCGTAGTGTTTTGGAATAAAAGCGGTCCATGAGCACCGAACGTAGTAGTACCTACAGTAGTTACCTGGGGGAGCACTGCCATCGCCATGGTGAAGGCTTCGGCCATGCTGATCGAAACATTGTCACACAAAACAACGACCGGCAGAGGATTGAATTTTTTTCCCGGATTAATTTCGATCGGGAACCATGGGCTGTAATCAAATCTGCCACTGCCAACTTTCTGGCGTGCATGGCCTATCAGAGTTTTGTTTTTTGTGAAGGTACCTACAAGTAACTGTAAGTCTGAGGCCAGTCCACCTCCGTTGTGCCGGACATCGAAAATTATACCTTTATGGTTGGGCTTTGGGTTTTCGATGAAATTGATTAATTGCGCGTACTGCGGGTCATCCAGATTCAAAGAGAGGTCGAAACCGGGTATTCGGACGTATTGGATATTATTGTTGATGGTGCCGTAAACATAGCCGTCAAACTTATTTCTGTCGGAAGAGCTCAATCTGTTGAACACCGCAAATTCAAAATAACCATTTTCAAAGACATCGATGATTTTGTCGAGGTTTTCTTTCACTTTCCGAGATACGATCACCCGGTCATTTCCATTAATGTTGGCGAAGATCCCATAGTGATGGTCGATGAGATGGGTGATCATCTTGTTAAAAATATTGGCCAGATCCTCCTCTGAGGTGCTGTCCGTGATCTGGTCCAGATATTCCAATTTATGGTCCCAATTCACTGTGTCATAACCCCAGAAGCTATAATTTTTCGACATTCCATCCCAAAAAGCCAAAAAATTGCCTAACGGATCGTCGAGGTAAAATTCAGGAAATGTATGCGGTTCATTTTTCTGACATCCAGATAGAACTGTCAGCAGAGCAATCAAGGACAGTAAGGCAAACTTTTTCATGGTAATTGAATTCTTTTATCGGTTTCTGACAAAGGGATAACTGTAGGCGAGATATAGGATTCCTCCGGAATTGTATCTGGAGTTCATGTCTTCAGGTTTTTGCTCATATCGATAGAGGTCTGTCAATCCCTGGTAGAAGTCTACCCCAAGCTGTACGAGTCCCCATCGTCTGAGGTCGTACATAAAGCCTGTTCCTATACAGGCAGCGAGATGAAAGCGATTGTCTTTTTTTCGGTCTGTTTCGTAGGATTTGTCAAATTCGTATTTCTGATTTTCAATTTTTGCAAAATATTGATCTTCACTTACACCGGAGAGGTTAAAAAATTCTCCGCTTTCGCGACCTGACAACCAGTAGCCCACGCGAAAGGAAGGATTGACATACAGGCTGAATCTGCCCGGTGTGGTGAGCCGAATACCTGCAGGTATGGAAAGATATCTGCGCGTAATGGTATGGTAGAGACCACTGAAGTAAACTGTCCGTGCAATGGTGCGCGACAAATCGTGCAGCTCAATCCCTGACTCTACAAACATGGTCGGGTGAGTGCGATACAGTATTTGAAGGGATGGCAGAAAACCGCCCACCTCCGCATAAACCTGGGCAAACGATATGCTGCTGACATCTTCGTTGACATAATTATAAGTCAATCCTCCCTTCAAACCTATGTAAAGGTCTTTGGGGGGAGTCTGTGCAGTCAAGGCTGTACATGACAATAAGGCTACGATGAGGTATACATTCTGCTTCATGACCTGTATTATTTAGAGTTTTTAACCAGTATATATCGGGTGATGATGTAACTGGGAATGGTTCCCGTACCCTGAGCACTTCTCTGTCTGGTATTTGTGGTGACATCTGCGATTTGATAACCATCATCGAGATACGACTGAATCTTCTGATGTATGATTGATTGATTCTCAGCAAACTTTTTTTCACTCAGATAGGCAGCAATTGAAAAAAGACCTTTGAGGTCAATTCGTTCGGACACACCATTGGTCGATTGGATATACATAAACGAAGATCCTCCATCCAGAAAGTCCAGATATTCAACGGTATTGATGAAGACAAGTTGAGATTTCTGCGCAAATCCAGCCGTCTGGACAAACAGGACCATTGTCAGAGTGAGTAAAATGTTTTTCATTTTTAATCTTTTGATACAAATTTTCACACCATGGACCCTTTGAGCTTCGAAACAGGGACAAACTGCGTCTTTCATGTGACGAAATAGTACGTATCTCTGAACGCCTGTTGAAGGAAAGAACATTCCTTTGTATTAAAATTCGATAAACAAAAAATTTTATTTACATGGCGATTAAAAAGTGGGCTCATTTGATTTTCTGGTCGCTTTTTATCATCCCCACGTTTATCCAATCCTTATTTTTTGTTTCAAAATACAAATCCATTTTCTTCTATTTGCTGGGAGTCTTGTCGTATTTGTTTGTGATGTTTTTGGCTTTCTACCCAATTTCCGAATACATCGCCCCGCGTCTGGTGCGCAATCTGAGAAATTGGAAAATGTGGCTTTTGCTGGTTACTCACATAGCAGTCATGGCTCTTATTCACATGGGTGTAGAAAACCTGATTGCCAACCATGCATTATTAAAATCAGACCAGGTTCAGCCCCAATACATGGATTATTTCCTCGGGATGCTCTGGTTTGTCTTTCTGGCTTCCTCAGTGTATATCCTTTTGGAATGGTATGAATTGCAACTCCAACAGACCCAGCTGCGCCAGTTTTTGGCTCAGACAGAGTTGGAAAAAAAACGCTTTCAGCTCAATCCGCATTTTCTGTTCAACATATTCAACAGCATGTATGCCCTATCCATTAAAAAATCAGACACCTTGCCAGACATCATTCTCAAACTGTCGGAGCTGATGAGGTATATACTCGGTCAGAACCATGCATACAACTCCATCAGTGAAGAAATCAAAATTTTGGAACACTACCTTCAGCTGGAAAATATGAGGCTGGGAAAGTATTGTACCATTTACTTTGAAAAATCCGTGGACAATGAACAGGCTCAGATTCCGGCCATGCTGCTGCTCCCTTTGGTCGAAAATTGTTTTAAGCATGGGATCAATACACTGACCGACGCGAATTATGTAAGCATCACCATTCGTCTGGAAAATAAAGAACTTTTTTTCAGGACAGAAAATTTAAAATGGGATATTCAGTCCGGATTTTTGGACAAACAAGGTAAGCTCGGCATCGAAAATCTTCGCCAGCGTCTTCAGATGCTTTATAAACCATCTGAATATTCGCTTGAATTTGATGATGGCGAGAAGACGTTTACTGTACAACTTTTTGTAAAACTCTCCCAGTATGAAATGCATTGTCATTGAGGATGAAACACTAGCTCAGGAAATCCTCGTTAACTATATCGAGCGCTTCGAAAAACTTAAACTCGTCGGTCTCTTCAACAATGCACCTGAAGCCCTGTCATTTCTAAAAAACAATTCGGTGGAGGTCATTTTCCTCGATATTCAGATGCCGGTGCTGAATGGGATTGACTTTCTGAAATCCATCTATCCAAGACCTTTCGTCGTCATTACATCTGCTTATCCCCAATATGCCCTGGAGTCTTACAATTTCGAAGTCCTCGACTATTTACTGAAACCTTTTTCCTTTGAGCGATTTAGTCAGGCAATTTCAAAAATCGATTCGTATAAACAAAAGTTGCTGGATAAGGGATTTGAGCCCGGGCTGACGGAGCACATCTTCGTCAAGGCCGATCGCAAATTGATCAGGATCAATCTCAGCGATATACTTTTTGTTGAAGGGTTTGGAAATTATGTCAAGATATACACACCTTCGGAAGTAATCCTTACAAGAGAAAAGATGTGCGATATCGAAAATGTCCTGCCTGCCAGCCGGTTTGTCAGAGTACAAAAAAGTTACATCGTAGCCATTCGACAGATTCACAGCATGGACAATGAAACCATTTATATCGGCAAATACTTCATACCAATCGGAAATTCTTATAAATCATCCTTTTTTGCAAGAGTACATCAGCCTGAATAAAGCCACATCCCTGAGCGGCACAGCCGAAGAGTTGTGATTTTTAAAATCCGAATCAGTCAGCTGATGAGCTAAACGAATCAACCCTCGATTGACCAATATCATCAAAGACGAGGTATCCAAAGCAGTGTGTGGATTTCGCAAATGACACCTTACCACACGTCTAACACTACGCTCAGAGCTAATGCTGCCATAGACAGGATGACCAGCCAGACCACGAGTTTGCCACACCAGCTCAGCCAAATCCGGTAAGGTACTTTTGCTATCGAGAGGACTCCCATCGTGACTCCACTGGTCGGAATAATCATATTAAAAATTCCATCGCCAAACTGAAATGCCAGTACGGCAGTCTGTCTGTGAATCTCCAGTAAATCCGCCAGAGGCGTCATCAGAGGCATGGTCAGAGCAGCCTGACCGGAACCGGAAGGAATGAAAAAATTGATCATTCCCTGTACCAGAAACATAATCTGTACCGCAGCTTCAAGTGGCAGATGCCCTGTAGCTGTCACGACAGCATGGAGGATGGTGTCAATGATCAGCGCATCTTCAGCCAGTACAAGGATAGAACGCGAAAGTCCGATGATGACCACCACGGGCAGCATATCGCCACAGCCCTTCAGAAAACTACCCACCCCCTCGCTTGCC
>CALFUW010000023.1 GCA_937929815.1 uncultured Flavobacteriales bacterium
TGAATGTGCTGCCGGAAAAACCGAAAACGCCTTCCTGGAAAAAATTTTTGGAACAATTTCACAACCCCCTGATCTATGTCCTTCTGGCTTCTTCCGTATTGACTGCATTGCTGCAAGACTGGCTTGATACCGGCATCATACTTGGTGTGGTACTCATTAATGCGCTGGTGGGATTTGTACAGGAGGGCAAGGCCGAAAAAGCACTGGAATCCATCCGTAAAATGGTAAAATATGAAGCAGTGGTTGTACGCGGGGGGATAATTAAAAATGTAGACAGCAGCGAACTGGTCCCCGGAGATGTAGTCATCTTAAAATCAGGCCAACGCGCTACAGCAGACATCCGGCTTTTTGAGTCCCACTCTTTGAAAATGGAAGAAGCCATCCTCACCGGCGAATCCATACCCGTTGAAAAACACACCGAAGTGCTTAGTGGAGATTTAATGCCCGGAGACCAGAAGAATATGGTATTCTCAGGAACCTATGCCACGTATGGAAGAGCCAAAGGGGTGGTAATAGCTACCGGAAGAAATACCCAACTCGGGCAAATAAGCGTTTTGCTTACCGATATATCTAAAAGTACGACACCACTTCTTCAAAAAATTGAAGACTTTTCGAAAAAACTCTCCTTCACCATTCTTGGAGTGTCGGGATTGGTCGCTGTGCTCACATGGTATCTGCACCGGTTTAGCACTGAAGAAATTTTGGTCAATACCATCGGGATCATCGTGGCAGCCATTCCGGAGGGATTACCTGCGATCATCACCATTACATTAGCCCTTGGTGTTCAAAACATGGCTAAAAATAAGGCAATCGTACGCAAATTGCCGGCAGTAGAAACGCTTGGATCAGTAACAGACATCTGCTCTGACAAGACCGGAACGCTCACTAAAAACGAAATGACCGTATTGGAGGTGATTGCCAGCGATGAACAGATCACCTTTGAAGGTTCGGGGTACGACATCGCCGGATCGGTGCATGGAGATACATCTACAGAAGCAATGCAGATGCTGTTCAGAATATTTGATCAATGCAATGATGCGCAGATTCGCATTGAAGACGATAATACCATACTCACCGGGGACCCAACAGAGTTGGCGCTTAAAGTAATGGTTAAAAAAGCATGTGTTTCGTTACCAACCTTCGAGCGTCTGGCTACCATTCCTTTTGATTCTTCTCACAAGTTTATGGCCGTGAAGATAAAAGAAGGCACAAGTGCAAGAATACTTGTAAAAGGAGCTCCTGAAAAGATCCTTCAGCTTTCTGATTTGAATGAGGTTCAAAGAAGAGAGTATACCGATCTTTTCAATCGAAAAGCTGCAAATGGGTATCGAATCATTGCCGCCGGTTGGAAAGAATCAGATTCTGTAACAAACGTTTTGGAACAGTCGGACGTTGCAAACCTCCACTTTGCCGGGATCGCATGCATCATTGATCCCCCGAGGCCTGAAGCATCCGAAGCCATCGGCCGCTGCCATAATGCAGGAATTACAGTAAAAATGATTACCGGCGACCATGTGGAAACCGCCGGAGCAATAGCCAAAATACTCGGCATAAAATATCCCGAACGCAAAATTGAAGGCCGCGACCTGGAAAATCTCACTGATGCACAATGGCAGGAAATCGCCCTGAATTACAACGTCTTCGCCCGAACGACACCGAAACACAAGCTCCGGCTTGTGGAAGCCCTTCAATCTCAAAAAAGAATCGTCGCAATGACCGGCGACGGAGTCAATGACGCTCCCGCGCTGAAAAAAGCCGACATCGGCATCGCAATGGGAATTAAAGGCACACAAGTCACCAAAGATGTATCAGATATTGTGCTGACAGATGACAACTTCGTGACCATCGCTCATGCCGTCAAGCTCGGAAGAGGTATTTTTGATAATATTAGAAAGGCCATCATCTTCATCTTGCCGACGAATGCCGCAGAGGCGCTGTCTATTCTCGTAGCGCTGCTTGCCGGAGGCACTTTACCAATTTCTGCTCCTCAAATCCTTTGGATCAATATGGTCACAGCCGTTACACTGGCGATCTCCCTTGCCTTTGAACCAACCGAAGACCGCGTCATGAATCGTCCGCCTCGCAAACCCACAAAGCCCATTCTCGATACGTATCTCATATGGCGGATCCTCTTTGTGGGCGTCATCCTTGCAGCCATAATCTATGCGTTGTTTGACTACGCAATCAAAGCGTACCAATCCCTGGAACTGGCCCGAACCATCGCAGTCAATGCCCTGGTCGCCGGAGAGGCATTTTACCTTCTGAACTGCAAGCACATTCGCCACAACGTATTCGCAAAGGATTTTTTTAACAACAAGCATGTCTTTCGCGCAATCGGAACACTCGTTCTGCTTCAGATCGCCTTTACCTATTTACCGGCATTTCAAAACATATTTAAAACGGTACCAATGCAACTGTATCACATTGGGATCGTATTGGCCGGAGGAATACTATTGTTTCTGATAGTGGAGTTCGAAAAATTTATCTTCCTAAACATTTTTAAAAACCGACCATAATTTTAACAGGATTCATATTAAGCAAAATTTCATCTGTTGATAGATTATGGCATTGCTTTATCAATTTTTGATTTTCTTTGAACAAGTGAAATACTTCTCATGATTGATACTGAACGTCATAAAGGAAAGCGCAGATTACTGATTGACCAACTCAGAGAAAAAGGAATTACCTGC
>CALFUW010000024.1 GCA_937929815.1 uncultured Flavobacteriales bacterium
CTTGAAGAAGGTCATTACACCTTGTCTGTCCGAGCATGGGACACTTACAACAATCCCAACACTGCCTTTACCGAATTCATTGTGACCTCTAGCACAGATCTTGTCATCCGACATCTCCTTAACTATCCGAATCCCTTTACCACCAGTACAAAGTTTCAATTTGAACACAACAGACCCAATCATCCGCTGGAAGTAACCATACAAATATTTACAGTGTCCGGCCGGCTGGTTAAGACTATCCGCCAGTTTGTGCAATCGCCAGGCTCCAGAATCACGGATATCCAATGGGATGGGCTGGATGATTTTGGAGACAGAATTGGTAAAGGTGTATATATTTACCGCCTGAAAGTGCGCTCTGCAATCGACGAATCTAAAGCAGAGCAATACGAAAAATTGGTTATTTTGCGTTAAATAAAACTATTGAATAGTATCCCAATGAAACGTTTTCTGCCATTGTTAGGTCTTTACCTTGCTGTATACTTTGCAATCGCACAACAACCACGACCACAAGGATTTGACCGAAGAGTGGTAACCACTAGCGTGCCTTTTTTGATTATTTCGCCCGACTCGCGCAGCGGTGCTATGGGTGATGTGGGTGTTTCTACTACCGTTGACCCTTATGCAATGTATTGGAATCCGGCCAAGCTGGCATTTCTCGACGATGATGACCAGATTCTAAGTATTTCGTATAATCCACTTCTTAGTCGTCTGGTGCCGGATATCAATATGACATACGTGACGTATAATCAAAAAATCAACAATAATCAGGCATTCGGAATTGGCTTTAGGTACTTCACACTTGGAGAGATTCAATTTACAGACGAAAACAATCAAAATCTCTTCCTTGCCGAACCCAACGAATTTGCCATCGATGCCGGTTACTCTCTGAAGTTTAGCGAAAACCTTTCCGGAGCAATTGCTCTCCGCTACATTTATTCTAATCTCACCCAAGGTCAGCAGCTTGTGGGAGGCATTCAGACACAGGCAGGTCAGGCCTTCGCGGCTGATATCTCAGCCTATTATATCGGAAATGAAATACCACTGGAAGGAGGGCAAACCGGTAAATTCACTGCCGGATTAAACATCTCAAACATTGGTAATAAAATCCGGTATACTGAAACCGGAAGAGCAGACTTCATTCCCACTAATATGAGGTTGGGAGGAGGGTTTATCTGGGGGCTTGATCAATATAATCAGCTTCGCTTCCACTTAGAACTCAATAAATTGCTCGTGCCAACTCCTCCTGTAAGGGATATCAACGACAGCATTTTGGCCGGAAAAGACGATGATGTAAATGTAATCCGCGGAATCTTTCAGTCTTTCAACGATGCTCCCGGAGGATTTACAGAAGAGCTTCAGGAATTTCTAATCAATACAGGTGTTGAATTTTTGTATGACAACACTTTTGCTATTAGAGGAGGATACCAGTATGAGCATGAAACCAAGGGCGGCCGGAAGTATTTTACCGTAGGTTTTGGCCTAAGGTACTCCATGCTTTCATTTGACTTTTCCTATCTGATTCCCCAATCAGCCATTGTCCGAAGTCCTTTGGAAAACACATTGCGATTCTCTCTCGCCTTTAATTTCAATTCTAAAAAGAGATAAACCTTGACCTCCGGAAAAGGTCCGATCTTGCTGGTAATCATACCCTACAAGTTGACACTTTCAGAAGTATAATGAATAGTTTTTTATCAATCGCTGAGAAAAAATGTGTGGAAGGTACCGATCTGAAAGCTATTCAGAAGAAATTTCAAATATGGTAATTGACGCTGATCTATAATGATTTACGATGTTAGGGAGTTCGTTTAAATTTTACTAAAAAGGAGACCTCTGTCACTTCTCCAAGTCATTACTTTGGAACCGGATTGATAATTAATCATATTTTATGAATATACTTCTGCATGAAGGGTCTGTCTATGAACATCTCAAGCCCTTTACATTTACCCGCCCAATTGGCGAAATCCGTATCGGAATATTGACTATCGCCGAGAAATATAGAAAGCGCGGGATTGAAGTATCTCACTTAACACGAGATTACTTATCTAAAAAATTCCCGGCCACAAAAGACCATGTAGATGTAGTTGTAGATGCCTCCATTTGTCCTACGGATTCTTTTGTATCAGCTCTTTCGGAGCTCAAGCCAGGACGAGGTCTTAGATATCAAGGCAATATAGTCGCCGTGTGTGTAAAGGATACTGGCCTCGGTGAAGATATTCATTCTTTTACTGGAGAATGTATTGATTTCAAAGATCATTTGACCAAGATTGAACGTCTGTGGCATATTTTTCAGCACAACGGCTCCGAGCTGGAAAATGATTTTCAACTTCTTACCAATGGACGTACCTCCTCCCCGGTCAGCAGCTCAAACCGCATACTTGGTGAGCGTTTGTTTGCAGAGGAGGGTGTCTGGGCTGAATGCGCCATATTCAATACCCTTTCGGGCCCGATTTACCTTGGGCAGGATGTAACAGTGATGGAGGGTGTGACCATCAGGGGAGCGCTGGCTATGTGCGAACATTCTCAACTCAATATGGGAGCTAAGATCTATGGTCCCACTACCATAGGCCCGTATTGCAAAGTGGGTGGAGAGGTGAATAACTCTGTGCTTTTCGGATATTCTAATAAAGGCCATGAAGGTTTTCTCGGAAACAGTGTGCTTGGTGAGTGGTGTAACATAGGGGCCGATACCAACAATAGCAACCTTAAGAACAACTACGAAGAAGTAAAACTGTGGAATTATGCCAAGGGAGGTTTTGAGCGCACCGGCCTGCAGTTTTGTGGTCTGTTTATGGGTGATCACTCCAAATGCGGCATCAATACCATGTTTAATACCGGAACTGTGGTGGGCGTCAGTGCCAACATTTTCGGGTCAGGTTTTCCGCGCAATTTTATCCCTTCATTTTCATGGGGAGGAGCACAAGGTATGACCGAATATAAATTGGAAAAAGCCCTCGAAACGGCCTCCAGAGTCAAGGCACGGCGCAATAAAGAACTCGACGCTGAAGAAACCGCCATTTTGACACATATTTACGAACTGACAAAAGAATTTAGATAATTTGGCGTATTTATTGCCAAATTTTTTAACCCTTAATCGGCACAGAAAAAGACGCGCATGTTTGGAGACGAAATCAATATTGATAACAAATTCACATTTAGCACATTTGGAGGAGATGAGGCGGAGTTTATTCCACTGATGACACCGGAAGATGAGCAAGAACTTTCGGCTGAATCCGTCCCAGAAGACCTGCCAATTTTACCGATCCGGAACACCGTATTGTTTCCGGGCGTGGTTATTCCAATTACTGTCGGCAGAGATAAATCCATACGACTGATAAATGATGCTTACAACACCTCCAAAACCATTGGCGTCATTGCTCAGCGTGATGGAAGTATTGAAGATCCGAACCCATCAGATTTATATGAGATTG
The DNA here is from genome assembly GCA_937929815.1 of uncultured Flavobacteriales bacterium. Classification (GTDB taxonomy): domain Bacteria; phylum Bacteroidota; class Bacteroidia; order Flavobacteriales; family Schleiferiaceae; genus Thermaurantimonas. Next base: position 3,429 of record CALFUW010000024.1, read on the forward strand.
GCACAGTGGCCAAAATAGTCCGGATGTTTAAAATGCCGGATGGAAACACTACCATTATTATCCAGGGAAAAAAACGGTTTGAAGTAAGCCAATGGGTTGACGTAAATCCCTACCTTAAAGCAAGGGTAGTGGCTCGGGAAGAAATTTTGCCCAAAAAGACGACACAGCGCTTTAAGGCGTTGATAGATAGCATTAAAGAAACTGCCATCCGAATCATCCAGGAATCCCCCAATCTACCTTCTGAAGCAGCTTTTGCGGTCAAAAACATAGAAAGTGAACCGTTTTTAGTGAATTTCATATCTTCGAATCTCAACATAGATGTTCGCCAAAAACAAGATATTCTCGAAGAAGTAGACCTTACAAAACGCGCAAATATGGTATTGAAGCATCTGATCAATGAAATGCAGATGCTCGAGATGAAAAATCAAATTCAAAACAAGGTAAAAACCGAGTTTGACCAGCAACAAAGAGAATACTTCCTGTACCAGCAGATGAAAACCATTCAGGAAGAGCTGGGTGGCGTAAGTACTGAAAAGGAAGTTGAAGAATTTAAAGCACGGGCAAAAAATAAAAAGTGGAGCGAGGACGTAGCAAAACACTTTGAAAAAGAAATTGCCAAACTTCAACGCGCCAACCCCCAAATGCCCGAATACAGCATTCAACGCAACTACATCGAGCTGCTTCTTGACCTGCCGTGGGGGGAAGTTTCAAAAGACAACTTTGATCTCTACAGAGCCCGCAAAATCCTGGACCGCGACCACTACGGCCTGAGTAAGGTAAAAGACCGAATCATCGAATACCTTGCCGTATTGAAACTAAAAGGCGATCTAAAAGCACCAATCCTTTGTTTTTACGGGCCTCCCGGTGTGGGTAAAACTTCTCTTGGACGGAGCATTGCGGATGCTCTGGGTCGCAAATACAGCCGGATTTCACTCGGTGGTCTGCGTGACGAGGCAGAAATCAGAGGTCACCGTAAAACCTATATTGGCGCTATGCCGGGACGAATCATCCAAAACCTCAAAAAAGTTGGGTTCGATAATCCAGTATTCGTTTTAGACGAAATCGATAAACTGTCTTACGGTATGCAAGGCGATCCCTCCTCTGCAATGCTTGAAGTACTGGATCCTGAGCAAAACAAAGCGTTTTATGACAACTATCTCGAACTCGGATACGACCTTTCGAAGGTGCTTTTTATAGCTACGGCCAATGATCTGTCCACCATACAACCTGCCCTGCGCGACCGAATGGAAATCATTGAACTCAATGGTTACACTCTGGAAGAAAAATACGAAATTGCACATCGCCACCTCATTCCTAAACAGCTTAAAGAGCACGGTCTTGAGAAAAAAGATCTGAAGCTAAGTAAGCCCGTCATTGAAAAAATCATAGATTCCTACACGCGCGAATCAGGGGTGCGCAATCTTGAAAAGACAATTGCAAAAATCGTCCGGAATGTAGCCCGCAAAAAAGCAGAATCTCAGACCTATGACCCGCGGCTTACCTGGAACGCTATAACCGAGATCCTTGGACCGACCCGATTTGACAGGGATATGGCGGAAGATAACAGTGTAGCCGGAGTAGTTACCGGATTGGCCTGGACACCGGTAGGTGGTGATATTCTGTTTATCGAGTCTACCATTTACCCCGGTTCGGGCAAAATGTCAGTGACCGGAAACCTTGGCGATGTAATGAAGGAGTCAGCTACAATCGCTCTGGCCTGGATCAAAGCCAATGCGAGAAAATACCAGATTGACCATCGCATTTTCTCAAAATTTGATATTCACATTCATGTGCCAGAAGGAGCCACACCCAAAGATGGTCCCTCAGCCGGGGTGAGTATGCTCACCGCACTTACCTCTCTGCTCACTCAGAAGAAAGTCCGGAAAAAACTCGCCATGACCGGTGAGATCACGCTCAGAGGCAAGGTGCTACCTGTAGGTGGAATTAAAGAAAAAATTCTGGCGGCCAAGCGTTCGGGCATCTCAGACATCATATTGTGTAAAGAAAACGAAAAGGACATTCTCGAAATTGAAAAGGAATACATTAGCGGTCTGAACTTTCACTATGTATCCAAAATGTCTGAAGTGATTGAACTGGCACTGACAGATGAAACAGCAGATGAACCTGTGGACTTTGCACAATATTTGGAAACAGATAAAAATGTTTTATCTCAAGTCTGACCGATTGTAGCTATTCTAAATTCAGAAAACCGAACTGCCGCTATCCACAGGCTTCGTGGGTTCGACGGTTACAAGTTGCCCGTCTGAATTCTCAGCAAAAAGAATCATTCCGTGGCTTTCAATTCCACGGATCTTCCGTGGAGCAAGATTTGCCAACAGAAGTACATTTTTCCCTACAAGATCCTCTGGAGAATACTGATGAGCCACTCCTGATACCACGATGCGACGGTCGACGCCGGTATCCAGTGTTATTTTCAGAAGTTTATCTGCTTTAGGAATCGGCTCGGCGGCAAGAATGTGAGCTATTCTGAGGTCTAATTTTTGAAAATCTTCAAAAACTATGGTTTCTTTTATGGCTTTTGGGGTAGACCTGATACTTTGATCTTGATTCTTAATGGCTGAAAGTTTGAGGATTTGGGGTTCCAATTCCGCATCCTCCATCTTTCGGAATAACAGCTCTGGGATAGGAAGTTTTTCATTTGCACTCCAGACAATGGAGTCTGAAATATAACTGATACGCTTATTTCCGAGCATTGCAAGCAACTTATCAGCGGCATGTGGCATAAATGGAAACATCCATTTAGCCAGATGACCGAGAAGCACAAGACCATTAAACAGGATTCTTTGCGCCTCCTCAGGTTTATTTTTATGGAGCTTCCATGGCTCGGTATCGGTCAGATACTTGTTTCCGGCACGTGCTAGATCCATCCATGACTGAAGGGCATTTCTAAATTTAAACTGACGAATGAATGAATCGATAGCTTTCCCGGCCGTACTAACAGCTTCTTCCAGCTCAGGAGCATTGTCAAAATCCGAAAGATCAAAAGGTATGACCCCTCCATAGTATTTCTGAATCAGTGTTAAAATCCTGTTGACCAGATTCCCCGATATGGCGACCAATTCATTGTTTACTCGTGCCTGGTAATCTTTCCAGGTAAATTCTGAGTCTGAGGTTTCAGGAGCAATGGATGTGAGCACGTATCGAAGCTCACTTTCCCGACCGGGCATTTCAGTGAGATATTCATGCAGCCATATTGCCCAATTTCTGGAAGTGGAAATTTTATTTCCTTCAAGGTTCAGAAATTCGTTGGCGGGAACATTAGCCGGCAGGATGAAATCGCCATGTGCCATGAGCATTGCCGGAAATATGATGCAGTGAAAAACTATGTTGTCTTTTCCGATAAAATGAATCAGTGCACATTCCTCACTCTGCCAATAAGCCCTCCATGTATCAGGAAGGAGTTCTTGTGTTGCGGATATATATCCGATCGGAGCATCAAACCATACGTAAAGAACCTTTCCGGTGGCACCTTCCAGCGGAACAGGAACTCCCCAATCGAGATCCCGGGTCATGGCTCGAGGCGCCAGGCCTTGGTTGAGCCATGATTTGACCTGACCATATACATTAGGCTTGAGTACTCCTTTGAGCGATTCGATGTACTCTTCAATGGACTTTTGAAAATTGTCCAGAGGCAGATACCAGTTTTTTGTTTTTTTGAGCACGGGTTTGGAGCCTGACAAGGTGGAGCGTGGTTCGATCAGATCCGTAGGATTGAGCGATGTGCCACAATTTTCGCATTGGTCGCCATATGCACTGGTAAATCCGCATTTCGGACAGGTCCCTTGAATATATCGGTCAGCAAGAAATTGGCCTGCCTGTTCGTCAAAATACTGTTCGGTCTCCTCTTCCGTAAATACTCCTTTGTCATAGAGTGTTTTAAAAAATTCAGATGAAATTCTATGATGAAGATCAGACGAAGTGCGTGCATAGATGTCAAATGAGATACCAAAGTCAGCAAAAGCATTCTTCATCAGAAAGTGATATGTATCGACCACCTGCTGAGGGGAGATTCCTTCGCTGCGGGCCTTGATGGTGATGGGCACTCCATGCTCATCTGATCCACAAATAAACTTTACATCTTCACCGGCAAGGCGCAAGTACCGGACATAAATATCTGCCAGCAGATAGCAGCCGGCCAGATGGCCAATGTGAACTGGCCCGTTTGCATAAGGGAGAGCAGCCGTTACGAGATATCGCTTAGGTTTTGCCAAGTTATCAAAAATTTAAGGATGACAAAGGTAGGAAACCACCGCAGCTGTCCGCGCAGGCCAATCAGGAAAGTTGTGAATCGATACTCCATATCCTGATCGGAGATATTGATGCGAAGCATGTCTTCACTGTAATTTACTAGGAGTTCATTGGTTGGCTCAAGGCGGCCAATCTGTAATGATAGCACATCCTCTGAAATTCAGACACCTGTCTTGGTATCTGTACAATCAGTTTTTCAGATATTCATTGATTGCCGCCAAAAAGTGGCACCCTTTGTAATTGTCTTTCTTAATATTGACAACCAAATGGTTCACTGCATTTTGAACCTTTTTGTTTTTTGGGATATGAGACTCTGCACAATCGAGGTTATAGAGAAAATCTTTTACCCTGTAAATCAGCCATCGCTGCAAATAAACCTTATGCCATTCCACAAAGTCGAGAATGTGCTGATGAATGATCTTTAAGGCGTGAGGTACTTCTGCCTGTCGTGCGGAGAGGGTTTTGTGAAGTTTAGCCGAGATATGGTCAATGTTGTAATAAATTCCATCCTTTTGAGCAACATTGGGATCAATGCCCCCCGGCACACTCATGTCGAGGAAGGAAATTCCTGGCTTCCGAACGTGATGTGCCAATATATAGGGTGACTCTACCGATGCTGTATTAATGATAACATCAAACTCATTTAACCGCTCTGTGACCTGGTCAAAAATGAGCACACTGCACCGGTGATTTCGGGCAAAATTTTCTGCTTTTGAAAGAGTCCGGTTAGCAACTGTCAAGCGTGCATCCGGCAAATAATGGCGGACATTTTTTGCAACATTTTCTCCAAAAGAACCCAGGCCGCTAATTAGTATATTCAATGATTGCGCATCTGGATGGATCTCTTGAATGAGCTCGATGGCTGCATAAGAAGCAGAGACCGTACCTTTTGAAAGGAGCGTTTTGGATTTTACTTCTTTCGAGGCCTGAAGTGCAAAGTTGACGAGACGTTCTGTGAGTGCGCTCAGACGCCCGGATTTTTTTGAAAGCATAGCTGCCTGCTTGAGTTGACCGGCAATTTCGAAATCCCCTAGAATCTGGGAATCCAAACCTGAAGCCACCTTAAAGAGGTGATAAACGGCAGATTTTGCCTTGTGTCGGTATCCAAAGGAATAAAATGCATCCGATGGCCGGCCAATGACTTTTGACACGGCTTCGATGATTGCATCCATATCACCGAGTCCATAGACCTCCGTCCGGTTGCATGTACTCAGCACGATCAGGTCAGTCGCCGATTGGGTGAAATCAGGTGAGAGAATGGCTTCAGCCATATGCATGTCGATGGAGTACAAACCACGGATTTCTGCAGAGGCCTTGTTATAATTAATACCAAAAACAAAAAAATCGTTGAGTCCCTGACAATCTTGCTCTTCGGCCAGATACTTCATGTTTTTCTCTACTTTCATTTCAGTCACACTGGCAAATTTATAAGTGAATGGCTCCCGCGAATCCTAACAATTATCACAAAAGTTTATGACAGATATTATTTAAAGCGATTCCATATAATTAAAATCAGACTGAACTCATTATTGTTTATCGCACATCTATTTTTGCAGGCTTAACAGCCATATACATCTGTCACAATATGTCGATTTCATTAAAGAAAATAAAAAAGTACGAGTATGCCGAAGCCGGAGAGGGTCATCCTCTGGTTTTGCTACACGGGCTAATGGGAGGTTTGAGCAATTTTGACGAAGTATTTCATCACTTTGGCTCAAAAGGATATCGCGTACTCATACCTAAACTTCCCCTCTACACATTGCCATTGATTTCGACCAATGTTACCACTCTTGCATCACATGTAGTCGATTTTATTAAAAATCTCAACCTCGAAAAGGTAACCCTAATCGGAAATTCATTAGGCGGACATATCGGTCTGATCATCACAAAAAATCACCCTGAGATCGTACACTCACTGGTGCTGACGGGTAGCTCTGGATTGTACGAAAGTGCCATGGGAGACAGTTTTCCTCGAAGAGGTGACTACGAATACATTGCAACAAAAACCCGCGATGTATTTTACAACAAGGAGGTGGCGACAAAAGAGCTCATCGATGAAGTTTTTTCAATTGTAAACGATCGTAACAAAGTACTTCGCACTCTATCTATCTCAAAGTCAGCCATACGGCATAATATGGCCAATGACCTTTCCAATATGCACCAACCCACATGCCTCATCTGGGGTGAAAATGACCAGGTGACTCCCCCTGAAGTTGCCCAAAAATTTCACGAACTGCTGCCAAACAGCGAATTGTACTGGATTCCGGAATGCGGACATGCAGCCATGATGGAAAGACCTGAGGAGTTTAACAGAATCCTCGAAGGCTGGCTACAGAAGGTGGTTAAAACATATGGACACCAATAAAGTAAAAATTAAATCGGCTGTATTTGTTAAAAGCAGTGAAAACATAAGGCAACTTCCCCGGCCCGACAAGCCTGAATACGCCTTTATTGGTCGGAGTAATGTAGGGAAATCTTCACTGATAAATGCTCTGTGCCAGCGAAAAAACCTTGCTAAAACTTCTGCCACACCCGGCAAGACAAGACTTATCAACCATTTTTTGATCAATGAAAGCTGGTATCTGGTGGATCTGCCTGGCTACGGATATGCACAGGTATCACAGAAAATGCGAGAAAAATTTTCTGACTTTGTACGGGATTATTTGCTCCACAGAGAATCGCTAATAAACACCTATCTGCTGATTGATTCTCGTCTGAAGCCTCAGAAGGTAGATATGGAATTTATGGAATGGCTGGCTAACAACAATTTGCCATTCACATTGCTCTTTACCAAAACTGATAAACTCAGTAAAGCAGAACTCACTAACAATCTGATCCAGTACCACTCTTTTATGATGACCACCTGGGAATCCCTTCCTCCGCAAATCATTACATCTTCGGCTGATGGTAGAGGAAGAGAAGAGATTCTCAATCAGATTGACCAGTACAATCAATTTTTCAGGCCTTCGAGGTGAGTGCAAGGATCTGCCATTCAATTTTGTACATCATTCTTCTGATGCAAGGAGCCGAATCCCCTGCCTTATCCCCCGGAAAAACCGGTATCCTTATGGATTGGTGTGGCCATGAGTGGCAGGTCAAAATAAAGGAACACCTTGCCGGCCCGGGCCCAAACACATTCGGCTTGCATCCTGAAAATGTAAAAATTACCCGTACCGGAGCACTGAAATTATCGGTCTTGCCCGCAGCTAAGGGGTGGAGCTGTGCCGAAATATTTACGACAAAACTCCTGCGCAACGGACTCTATTTATTTGAAGTTGGCAGTGAAGCTCAGAAGCTGCATCCACAATTGGTTGCTGGATTTTTTACCTACAATGAAACGAGAAAACATCACTACAACGAATCCGATGTCGAAATCTCCCGATGGGGTTTACAAAACAATAAAAATGCTCAATTTGCACACTATGCCGAACATGAAGTTCCGGAGGTGTATCGTTTTGAATTAACGCACAAGAGCAATCTCCATACATTCATCATCCACAAAACTCAAGGGGAAGTAGCCTTCTACTATCTCGACCGAAAATATCCCCTCAAAACTCCTACCCTTAAAGAATCTAAAGCATTTTATAGATTTTCAAATACAACCCATCATCCGGATTATTTCAGAGTGCATATCAATTTATGGCTTTTTCAGGGGGCGGAGCCTACCAAACGTATCCAGAAGGATGAATTGCAACTCACGGTCAATCGCTTTCTGTATCAGCCAGAGTAGTTTCAGAACTGTCTGATTCGTCGCTTTCACCAGAAAAACGCGTTTCCACCGGAATAGCTTCCAACCCCTTCTCGCAGAGGTATCTGGAAAAAATATCGGAATATCCATGTGTTACATAAATCCGATTAGCCTCTGTTTGTCTGATCACATCTAAAAGACCTGACCAGTCAGCATGGTCAGAAATCACAAAACCGATATCTGCGGATCTCCTCCTGCGAATACCCCTCACAGCCATCCATCCAGAGGCCACCCCCAGAGAATAAGGATGAAACCTTCGAAGCCAGGGAGTTATGATCGCTGAGGGCGGAGCGATGACGAGCACATTTTTCAACTCCTTTTTATCCACGATATCGGATATGCGCTCACACTTTGAAATGGATAAGCCTGCATTTATAAGTGATTGATTTACGGAGTATATAGCTCCATGTACGATGATGCGGCCACAGTGAGAGAGGTGTTTTATAAGTCGTTGAGCCTTTCCGAGGGAGTAGGCTATCAGTACGCTATTTTTTCCGGATTGGATGTTTGACATCCACCACCGTTGGATTTCTTCCAGGAGAAATTCCTGAGGCTTCCAGTGAAAAGAGGGAAGACCAAAAGTGCTCTCTGTCACAAATTCATGACAACGCAAAGGCTCGATAGGGATGGATATCCCATCATTCTGGACTTTGTAATCTCCGCTCACCACAGTGACATATCCTTTTTTTTCGAGGCGAATCTGAGCGCTTCCCGGTATATGTCCGGCCGGATGAAGACTGACCTTGACTCCGTTGATCAGAATTGAGTGACCATATTCAATCTCCGATACGTAAATGTCTGGAGATATCCGCGTCTTCATGACGGCTGCTGTAACCGGCGTACAGAGATATGATCCCATCCCGCGTCTGGCATGGTCACTGTGTGCATGAGTGATTATTGCCTTTTCAACTGGCCTCCATGGATCTATGTAAAAATCACCCTCCCGACAGTAAATGCCTTTCGATGTAAACTCAATCATACAGATGGATATTCTTAATCATGTAGAAAAGTATATTCCTTGGATTTTAAATTTTTCAATAAATAATTTGGCTCAATTCTTAGGTGTTCACCTCTTAATGATTAAGAACGTACGTGTAAGGAGTTTTTGTTTTATAGCATCGGAACAAAATTCCATGTAAGACACATATATCGTTTTTTTTGTACTTAATGATCCGACATAACTAAGTTTTCAGGCGGAGGATTATCTTTTAAAGTTTGCGCAACTCAGGTAATTTTTGGTCTATTTCTAATAATTATTCTATCGTCTTTGCCGCAATTCATTTTTAATAATTTTTGAATACCCCCCCGTTTATTTGATTTAAAATGTATAAAATATACAAATTTTTTGATCATGACTATGTATTTAATAGGGCTACTTACAATTTATTTATACTTTTTTCTGATTTTTTGAATACTATTGTCAAAAATTTAAATCTCACAGATATGTCAGAAAAAAGAAAACAAATTCTCGTTCGCACAATTGTCGTTCTCTTGTTTGGCATTGCAACTTTAGCGGCCTTACTACCTACCGAACACCCGGCTGGTGAATATTCCGCCTCTTCCGGAGACCTGGCCTGGATGATCACGTCAGCAGGTCTGGTATTACTGATGACCCCGGGCTTATCTTTTTTTTATGGGGGAATGGTTCGTCCCAAAAATATCATTTCTACTCTTCTGCAGAGTTTTGTAGCCTTAGGTATCGTTACATTCCTTTGGTATGCTGTAGGATTCAGTGTGGCTTTTGGAGAGTCGATCGGCGGTTTTATAGGCAACCCGACGACGTATGCCTTTTTCCGAAATGTTGGCACAGCTCAGCATCCCGAATTGGGAAGTGGTTTACCGTTTATTCTATTTGCAGCCTTTCAGATGAAATTTGCCATTATTACTCCTGCATTGATTACAGGGAGCTTTGCCGAGCGAATTCGTTTTTGGGCTTACCTCATCTTCATGATGCTCTTCTCATTGCTTGTGTATTGCCCGCTAGCTCACTGGACCTGGCACCCGGATGGATTCCTAGCCCGGTGGGGAGTTCTGGATTTTGCTGGTGGCACTGTGGTACACATATCCGCGGGTGTAGCTGCGCTTGCAGGCGCCATTCACATGGGTCCCAGACGTGATACTACTCCGGCACCAATCAATATCCCCTATGTAATACTTGGTACAGGTCTGCTGTGGTTTGGCTGGTTTGGATTTAATTCAGGTTCAGCTCTTGGAGCGAATGCTTTAGCTGTAGATGCATTTATCAATACTCACCTGGCCAGCGCATCGGCTTTGATCGCCTGGGTTCTCACTGATGTATATCGGGGTCGTAAGATCAGTGCCCTCGGAGCATGTATAGGCGCGGTAGTAGGCTTGGTAGCCATCACACCAGCTGCAGGATTTGTCGGATACGGAGCCTCTCTGTTTATAGGTTTTACAGCGGCCATCATTAGCAACTACGCTGTTCGCCGTCGCGAACGTTCTTCACTCGATGACACCCTCGACGTGTTTCCGTGTCATGGAGTCGGCGGTATCAGTGGTATGATATTTACCGCTGTGTTTGCCACCGAAGGAGGTGTCATCAACGGATCACTGCAATTGCTGGGTGCTCACCTCCTGGCACTTGTGATTGTAGTTTCTTATGTATTTGCAGTATCCTGGGCACTATACAAGCTGACAGAGTTGGTCATTCCAATGCGTGTATCAGAAGCACAGGAAGCTGACGGACTCGACCTTACTCAACACCGGGAATCTGTGCTTATGTGATTTTTAGCAATTCGGATTTCTACTGTAGAAGAATTTTTTGACCCTTCATTCTTCTTCGGAAAATTTTATTCCACTGATAGGATTTGATTATAAACTAAGGCCTGCCGGCAGTAGACAAGCCTTGTTGGTATACGGTTAAAATCGCAAGAGCTTAAAAAGACCCCGCCCCATTGTGAAAATCCGTTTTTACAATCTCGGCAGGACATCTGTATTTATTGACTATCAATATGGTATCAGTCGAATGTTCAAGAAAAGAACCATACCTTTGGATTAAACTTTCAGATCATATGAAAAACAAATTCAACATTTTATCAATAGGCATCATCGCTTTAGCTCTGATCATCATCGCAGCTATCGGCAGAAATGCTTATTTAACTAAAGTTCATGCCAATGACGTTATCACTGTTACAGGTCTTGGTAGTAAAGATTTCGAAAGCGATTTAATTGTATGGAGCGGTACCTTTTCACGACTCAATAAAGATTTGAAAAGAGCATACACTGAAATAGACCAAGACAGGGAACTGATCAAACAATATTTAAATTCCAAAGGAATAGACGACCAAAATATCGTTTTTCAAAGCATTGTGATCAACAGGGAATTTGATAATCAGTACGATGCTCAATACAACCTCCGGCGAAGCACATTCATGGGGTTTAATCTGACACAAACTGTAACCATCGAGTCAAATGAAGTGGACAAGGTAGAGAATATTGCCCGATCGATCACCGAACTGATCAACCTGGGGATCGAGTTTTACTCTCAAAGGCCGCAATATTTCTACACAAAACTAGCAGAACTCAAACTAGAAATGATAGAGGCAGCTACCAGAGATGCATACACGCGTGCAAAGACAATTGCTGAAAATTCAGGTAGTAAAGTACACAAACTGAAACGTGCCTCTATGGGTGTATTTCAGATAGTAGCTCAAAATTCGTCAGAAGATTTTACATGGGGTGGCGCTTTCAATACAGACAGCCGCAAAAAGACAGCTTCCATTACAGTCAAGCTGGATTATCAGGTTCAATAAAAAACAAACACAAAAAGTTAGAAATCGGGCATCAAATATGCCAAATCAAGTAAATAATGCATGGGAACCTCTTCTTCGTACATCATAAAACCTAATGCTACAAAAGACCGAATTAAAACTAACAAACTGAATACCTCTGCCCTTTAAGTGCGCAATGCAACAATTAAAAATTTAACTGGTGGCACTGATTATTGCATCCGTTTAAAAAAAGTGAAAAATCTAGCGAATCCTCCGGATAGAAATGTATCATAAGGTCTGATAAACTATCTTTGTAAAAATATGATTATAATGAAGTTATTCCTGATAACCCTATTGATGATTGGACTGGCTTTTGCCGGAATTGCTATAAAGATCTGGGCAAAGAAAGACGGCAAATTTTCGGGAACATGCGCATCCAACTCACCATTTTTGAACAAAGAAGGCGAACCGTGCGGCTTTTGTGGAGCGATGCCCGACCAACAGTGCAAAAAGTAGGAAACGGTATCTCAAGCCCGGGACATATTGCCTTTGGGGTCGTACTTTTTTTGGGAATTCTTTCCTTATATTCCTGTAAGAGTAAAACGTACACCTTTTCAAATACAAATTTTGCCTATCTGTATCAGCCGGCAGAGGTGCTGATTAAGCCTGACTTTGTACTGCAGCACATTGGTAATGATTCTTCCCTGGTGTACTTCAGAATCCGGATGGATGATTTTTTGTACGTGCGAAGTTCCACTTCCCAACTATTTGAGTCCAACGTCCAGATTCGCTATGCAGTGGTTCCACACTATGAACTTCCCGGCCAGATCATCGATAGCGGAACAATTTACATAAGAGAACCAAAGACCGATACTCCAGGTTTTTTTGCAGGTTGTATTCCTGTGATACGGCAACGCATGCGCGAGATGAAAGATTTTTTGGTGGCTATCACCATTCGCGATGCAAACAGAAATCTGGAATATCCCTATTTTCTGTACGCTGACCACCAAAGTACATATACATCTCAGAATTATCTGACCTTAGATTCGGCAGGTAATATCTATTTTGAACCGACTGCACGATTGGGTGATAAACTGTGCGTAAGGCATTCTACCTTTAAGGATAAATCTCTGGTTGTCAAATATTCAAATGCAAATTTTTCCATAGCACTGCCTCCTTTCTCTTCTGAACCTGAAACCATCGACACAGAAGATTTTAAAATCGTAGGATACACCGATTCAGCAACCGGATGTTTTGAGTTTACTAAATCCGGGATATACATTTTTCAAACCGACACCAAGACTATTGAAGGGTACTACATCATGGTGACTAATACGGACTATCCATTGGTAAATAAGCGTCATCAGTTGGTAGAACCACTCCGATATCTGACTACACAAAAAGAATTTTCAGATCTTCAGGCATCAAATCCTGACTCAATTAAATACCTGGCGGATCAATTCTGGCTTGCGCGTGCGGGAAGTGTAGAGCGTGCCCGGAATCTTGTCAAGGCTTACTATGGCCGGGTACAGCGTGCCAATGAACTCTTTACCTCCTACAAGGAAGGATGGAAAACAGATCGCGGCATGATCTATATCGTCTTTGGTCCTCCCAATGTAGTGTATCGATATGCTGAGCGCGAAGTTTGGATCTATGGTGACGACAACAGTGCCCTTCAGTATCGATTTACGTTTACACGCATTCGGATTCCTTTTTCTGGATTTTACCACGTCCTGGAACGAAACGAAAACTACCGTTTTATTTGGGGACAGGCCGTGGATGCATGGAGAAATGGTCGGATTTATTCTATCAAAGAAATTAAGCGTGAACAAGATGAAAGAGACCAACAACTCCGGTTTCAGCGATACCCTTATTTTTGGTTCTAGACCAGTGCTTGAAGCCCTGATGGCTGGGCGAAGCATCGACAAAATACTTGTAAAAAAACAACACGAACTTCCCATAGTAAAAGAGATAAAGATCAAGGCACGCGACCTGGGCGTGTATGTTCAGGAGGTTCCGGCCGAAAAATTTTCTTTTCTCAAAAATAAAAACCATCAGTTTGTGGCTGCGTGGCTGGCGGAGGTTGATTTCCACTCGGTTGAATCCTTGGTGCCCGATTTGCTGGCCCAGGGTATTTTACCTGTATTGGTAATACTGGACAGAGTAACCGATGTGCGAAATTTTGGTAGCATTGTGCGCACTGCCGAATGCCTTGGCGGACATGCCGTGGTGATTCCAAAAAAGGGCAGTGCATCGGTAAATAGTGATGCCGTAAAGGCTTCTGCCGGGGCATTGACCCGACTTCCAATCTGCCGAGAAAACAACTTGAGGGATACACTTCAATATCTGAACGATAGCGGATTTACCACCATTGCATGTACCGAAAAAGCCAATCGCTCTGTCTATGAAACCCGCCTAAGCAAGCCGCTGGCACTACTGATGGGCAATGAAGAAAACGGCATCGCTACCGACCTGAGAAAGCTGTGCAGCATCGAAATAAAAATTCCGATGATGGGTTCCACTGCTTCTTTAAATGTTGCTGTGGCTACCGGAATCGCTTTATCAGCAATTTTATCTAATCATCATTCTTAAGTCTTCAAAAGCCGAGTCAGAATATCTGCAAATTGTCTTACTTCTTCTAAAGTAGTATCTAATCCCATAGAAACTCTCACATGAGCCACCTTAGCCCTCTCCGGGTACAAATGACTGATTACATGCGAGGGCTTGAGGCTTCCACTGTTGCACGCGCTTCCTGCCGAAACCGCAACATTGGCCATATCAAGTGCAAACAACAAGCGCCCGGTATCAGACTCTTGGGGGATACTGATATTGACAATTCCAGGGTAACGATAGTCAGAAAATACATCCGGCCCATTGCAGATTACATTTAGAGGCTGTAAATGCTCCATTAATTGCTTACTTAAATGCCCAAGTCGCTTGAGCATATCTGAACTCTGATTCACACTGTATTCTAAAGCTGCTGCCATACCGGGAATCAGAATGGTAGATTCGGTGCCTCCTCTCAGACTTCTCTCCTGGCCACCACCCGCAATGAGTGGAAATTTTTTTTGCACCCTTCTGTTGACAAACAGAAATCCTGTTCCTTTTGGTCCATAAAACTTATGGGCCGAGCCGGCAATGAAATCGGCCAGATGAAAATCAGCCTGGTACTTTCCTATGGCTTGCGCTCCATCGATATAGAGCAGTGCGTCATATATGCGACAGATTTTCGAAACCTCTGAAATCCGTGTAATATTGCCGAGTTCATTATTGATCCAAAGCAAGGAGACAAGTACTGGTTTTTCTGCCGATACAATCAGTTCTTCAATGTGTTGCAGATCATAGTTTCCATCGTGTTTCAGGTGTGTGTACTCTACACGATTGTCCCGGGCAGAAAAATGCCGAATGGCCTCCAGCGTAGCTTTGTGCTCTATTTGCGATGTGATTACTGTTTTGATCCCGGCTTTTTGGGCCATGTAAAAAACCCAATTGGCCGACTCAGTCGCTCCGGAAGTAAAGTAGATCTCCGCCGGTAGTACTTCGAGAAGGGAAGCTATTCTTCGTCTGGAGAGTTCCAACTGAACTTTCGCCTTGCGTCCATGGCCGTGAAGGCTCGAAGGATTTCCCCAGATATCCATGGCCTGCATCATGGCTTCTTTGGCGGGTGCGCAGAGCGGAGTGGTCGATGCGTAGTCTAGATAAATCAATGGGATTAAGTAATGATTATGCTACTCAAACCAGCTGGCAGCACATTTTTGTTCAATATTATCAGAATCTTTGAGGTGGGTAAATGTATTGGAATCAGGGTGATAGACGTAGTCCTTTCTATAAGTTTCAAAATTCAATGCTACTTCTACGATAGCGTCTGCAATATATTTCAGCTCCTCAGAGGTCATCACAGGATGTAGAGACAGACGTATCCAACCTGGTTTCAGTGAAATATCTCCCCGGTCGATAAGGTCAGTGATCATTTTTGACTTCTCTTCATCTACTCCAAGCAAATAATGACCATAGGTGCCGGCACAACTACACCCCCCCCGCACCTGAATGCCATACAAGTCACTGAGCAACCGCACGCCTAAATTGTAGTGTAAACCTTCTACGTAAAAGGAAATTGCCCCCAGTCGCACTCTGTTGTTGCCTGCGAGAATATGAAGCCGGGGAACCTTCTGTAGTCTGTCAAAGATGTATTCTACCATTGCGTGCTCGCGCTCGCAAATTTTGTCAGGATCAAGCTTTTCTTTTAGCTGAAACACCTTTGCCGCTTTGATCAGCTGAAGAAAACCAGGTGTTCCTCCATCTTCTCTTATTTCAATATCGTCGTAGTAGCTGTGCCCTCCCCAGGGATTGGTCCAGGTCACCGTCCCGCCACCCGGGATATCAGGCGACTTGAGTCGGTAA
>CALFUW010000025.1 GCA_937929815.1 uncultured Flavobacteriales bacterium
ACTAAACAGAATAATGTACTTAATGGGTGTTTATGACCCAAATATACCTAAAAATGAAAGCAAATCACAACGCTAAAAAATGGAACGAAAACGGCGAATTGGGTGTTTATGACCCAAATATACCTAAAAATGAAAGCAAATCACAACGCACCAAGAGCAGTAATTGAGCGCGAAACAGGTGTTTATGACCCAAATATACCTAAAAATGAAAGCAAATCACAACAAACGACTTAACGACTTCATTAACAGAATCGGTGTTTATGACCCAAATATACCTAAAAATGAAAGCAAATCACAACCCGAACAAGTGCAACTTCATCGTGTGCAAAGGTGTTTATGACCCAAATATACCTAAAAATGAAAGCAAATCACAACTTGGATTACGAAAAGTCCTTAAATCAATGAGGTGTTTATGACCCAAATATACCTAAAAATGAAAGCAAATCACAACGATAAGCAAAATAACATGCGCTTTCTCAGGGGTGTTTATGACCCAAATATACCTAAAAATGAAAGCAAACCCTGACGCTCACGGCCAGGGCTCTGCGAGTCACAACTTCAATACCGAAACTTCTGCGCAGGCAGTGGGTTGCAATGACCCAAATATACCTAAAATTGAAAGCAAACCCTGACGCTCACGGTCAGGGGGCTCTGCGAGTCACAACTTCAATTCTGCAACATCTGCGCGGGCAGTGGGTTGCAATGACCAAATATACCTAAAAATGAAAGCAAACCCTGATGCTCACGGTCAGAGCTCTGCGAGTCACAACTTCAATACCGCAACATCTGCGCGGGCAGTGGGTTGCAATGACCCAAATATACCTAAAATGAAAGATTTTTCGTAATATTTAATCTTAATCGGCTTAAATTGCTGAATTAGAGCCGATCCGGAATTTCTGGTCATGGCTTTTGAGTCACATATACATCCCCCAACAAATAAAAGCTCTTTCCTAAAAGGCTTTTCTAACCGATTCAATGCCTTAAATTTTGATTATTGCTACCGAGGCAAGGCCTACCGCATGAGAACTTTGGCTGAACTTTCAAAAATCAGAAAAATGAACCTGCAATAAGATTGCGCTTACCTTATAAATTAATTTTAATAAGTTGGATGTTAATTCGAAAAATTTATTTAAATTTGCCATGAAGCAAATCACAATAAGGTCTTTAATGACCGTTGTGAAAACAGACAGGGCGGGGCAACTCGCCCTTTTTTTTTTAATATAAAATTTCTCCTAGTTTATTTATTCTAATTTTAATAGGATTATTTTCTACCCATGATTTAACACTTCTTATTCTCAAGTATTTATTTGTAATTTTTTTTAAGTTATTATCAGTGACTGTTGTTTCATAAATATGTCTTAAGAAGATATCAAAATCACTCATTTTTTGTACACGATAAATATGTTTAGCTATTTCTTTTTTTGAAACATTTTCATTAGAGATGGTATCAAGATTAATTCTGATAATAAACAATTCATTTTCTTGTAAAGATATTTTATAGTTCCACTTATCCCCCGGCAATTTTTCCAAAAAACTTTGCGGGTATTTCTCTTTATCGTTTAAAATTTTATCCCATATTTCTTTAGGATTTTCTATGATTACCGGAATGCCGTATTTTTTTCTTTCTACTGCGTGCCAGAAGGTGCATAAATGAGGTATTTTGTTCCCGTTTTCATCTTCATAAATGGCAATGTGGTGGTTATTACCAGGTTTTACAAAGGCAATAGGTTTGCCTTCTTTATTATATTTTACAGGTTCAACTGCTGATAAACCTGTAAACATTCTTACAGTGCGTATAGGTATTGTTTGGGCTGCATCAAGGTACAAAGGCTCTTTGAAGGCTTCTTTTTCTTTTCCGTTAAATTGCTTGAGTCGTTCTGCAACTAATTCACGAATTTTTTTATCTACAATATGTGGAACATCTTCTTCTTCAATGCTTTCAATCGGATATTTCCGTACATACTTTTCTTTGTAGCAGGTGCCATATTGTAAGGGAATTGTTTTATTTTCATCTAAAAAAATGGGTTCTTTTTTTAGTGATGCTAATGCTTGTTTAACATTTCCGTTGTAATCATCAATCCGTTTTTCCACTAATTCTTTAATGTAAGGTTTAAAGATGAGGTGTGGATTTTCAAAGAGGTATTTTACCGGTTTGTTTTTTTCAATGGTTTTAATTTTACCATATACATTTTCTTCACTTAATGGTCCACGAGGCACAAGGATATGGTCTTGTACTTTGAAGCGTTTGCCGTTTTTCTTAATAAATCGTTTGCCCCATGTGGCTACTTTTTTCCCGGGTTTAAACGAGACAATAATTTCTGCTGCTTTATTTTCTACTTCTTTTGTAATGAATGGACGTTGAGTGATAAAGTATTTATCTAATAATGATAATGATTCGCGAAATTCTTCTTTTCGTTCGCTCACTGCTTTGTATAATTCATCGCGTGTTGCTTTAGCGCTTAGGGTATTTAACCTTTGAATATACCCTTGTTTGGTACAAGCTACTGTTAGTGCATCAATGGCATGATGGCGGTGGTCATCGCGTTTTGTCCAATCTTTAATTACTTCCTTTTTATGTTTTTGTCCGTCATTGGTTTCCCATTCAACGATTTCCGTTATACCATCTTTAAGCGGGTCGGGGATTATTTCTTTAATTCGTTGCATCTGCAGGTTCATCAATACATCATCCCAGCCCCATAACCTGCGTAAGTATTCTGTTACACTGCCTGATGTGCTCCATACATTTTTGGCAATTTGACTCAGAATTTCTCTTGATTTACGGGCAATGTATTGCGATTCGCGCAATTGACGCTCAATGAAATCTTTGGGTAGTTTATCACCGGGCATCAACAGTTTATCTCGTTTGGATTTTTTAATAATGCCGTCTTTGTATAGTTTATTTACCCGTTCAATGTACTCATTTAGTGCTGCCTCGCCTTTGGAAGCCATGTAATCGTAGGCTGTACGGTCTCCTTTTTCCTGGTTTATCCAACGGAAGGTAAGCGTTTTATTACTTTGTGAGTCATCAAATAGCAAGGATTTAGGAATAATATGTTCTACATCTATTTCATTGCCATTTAAAGCATCGGTTAGTGAAAATGTCTTCCCTGTATAAATGCACATGGCATTTACTTTTTTATCGTCTCCGTTTATTTCATTGAATAATCGATATTTTATGATGTTTTTACGGGTAGCTCTGATGCCGAATTCTTGTAAGCGTTTTTCTATTTCTTTATTTTCTTTTTCAATCTTGTTAATGTTTTTTAAGGTTTCATTACGTTCTTCTTTGCTTTGTTTTAATTCACGAGCTAATTCTATTCGTATTTCAAATAATCCTTTTTCTCTTTCTTCTTTGCTTACCCAACCGCGTTTTTCGTCAATAATATCGTTTACGATATGTATCATTTGGTTGAGTATTTTTTCAACAACAGGTTGGCGCAATGAATTTTTTTTCAACAAAGGTATTTTATCTAATAATGGACGCGCTAGTACTTCTTCTTTGGTTAGTGAGTTGGAATGGTTGTAACCGGCTATTGAAGCAGCATCGCTGTATTTGTAGCCATCCATTAAGTAAGGCAAAATTTTTCGTATGGCCTTGATGGATTTATTTCCATACGACTGTTTTGTAAAATCAATTTTTGCTAAGCGTTCTGCTGTCAACGCGTCAAAGCCAAATTTTTTAATCAGAGCATTTTTGCATTCATCTATATCTGAAATAGAATAAATGATATGCCATAATTGATAAAGCGGTTCGCGGGTACATTCTTCGGAAATAATTTTACCCTCCAATTCATTGATTACTTCTCCTGTCTCCGGGTTGTATTGATAGGTTTTTCTGCCCGTTGGTTGAATTTTAATATCAAATTTTAACCATTGTTCTGCCAATCTATCATTGTTTATCGCTTTTCTGATAGCAAGTTTGGTAAGGTTACCTTGTAATCCTTTACTGAGCATTTTATTTCCATACCAGCCGCTTTTGTCTTTTATTTCAAGAATTTTAAATAACTCGGCTTGGCTTAGTTTTTCATGATTATCAAGGTATTCGAAGATTTTTTGTTTTTGTTCCCGCGTGATTGGAAGCTCATTATTTCGTTTGTCTTTTATAGTGATATTGTTAATGGTTTCCCATATTTTTTCAACCTGAAACAAAGGGTTACTTCGGTGTGCAACTTTGGGTCCGGTAAATACTTCTTTTCCTTCTTTGTTTTTTTCGTGAAAACCTTCAAACTTGCATATACTTACCAATCCCTTCTGAGATTTTAATTTTCGCTGAAAATATATGATATCGTTTTTTAAATGATCAATAAATTCACTAGTTAAAACATGGGGGTAAAATTCTTGTTGTTTTCGCATAATCGTATCAAATTCTTCCATGTATGCTTCACGCGGAAATACCTGTTGTTTGGTTCGATAATGTTTGTTTTTCGATAGTTCTTCAAAAAATTTTTGGCCAATGGTTTTTCCTTCGTCTTTTAAGGGTTGATACCTGTTTTTTACCTCTGCAACATATTCAGTGTCTTTTTTATCAGCATTTTCTTCACTTCGTGATGATTTATATCCACGCTTTTGATTGAGATGATATAAAACTCTGCCTAATTCTGTTAAGCTTATTTGCTCTGTAACAGCTTTGGCTCTTATCCCCCACAATTCAAGCTGTGAAAGCTGAAAGAGTTTTTCGTCAAACATGTTGTTCTTTTTTAATTCAGCTGTAAGAGCTTTTCTTCTTAACATATAGCGGTAATACCCTTTTCGCATGGTGCGTTTTTCAGTACGTTTCTGATTTTTGGAAATCTTATTACCCTTTGAAAACTGGTCGCTTTCATCGGTATCTAACGGGATGATACGAACCCCCATCCTTATAATTTCAGATGGCTTTTCGCTTTCTTCTTTAATTAAAGCCCAACCGATGGAGCTTACTCCTAAATCAAGACCGAGTATTTTTTTTAATACCATGATGCGAAGTTTATACAAATGTAATGGAGAATTAATTCTAAGATTAATATTACATTTCCTGATTTAACCCACGAGTGGAGGCACATCACGCATCGGTCGACAAGACTACTTTGATGGCAGTACCCTTGCCCGGCTCGGAAGAGGCAACATAGATTTTGCCGTTGTGATAGTCCTTTATGATCCTTCGGGCGAGAGAGAGCCCGAGCCCCCAACCACGGCTCTTGGTGGTATATCCGGGTCGGAAGATGGTTTTGTGAAGATGTCGTGGTATTCCACGGCCGGTATCTTCTACGGTGATCTCTGCATGGCGTTGGTTTTGCGTCAGGGTGACGGTGATGGTTCCCTCCCCCTCGATGGCATCGAGGGCATTGCGAATGAGATTTTCGAGTACCCACTCCATAAGCAGGGGGTTAATGCGCGCGGTGACCTCTCTGTCAGAGAGATGCAGATGTATTTGTACGCGTTTGGGCAGGCGAAAACGCAGATAGTCCGTACAACTATGAATCACCTGTCTTAGGTCAGTCGGTTCGAGGGAGGGCTGACTTCCGATCTTTGAAAAGCGCCCGGTTATTTTTTGAAGCCGGTCGAGGTCTTTTTGCATCTCCTCGACCATCTGAGGGTCGTAGTCGCCCATTTTAAGGATTTCGAGCCATCCTAGCAGTGAGCTGAGTGGTGTGCCGATCTGGTGAGCTGTTTCCTTGGCCAGACCTGTCCAGACACGGTCTTGCTCTGCTTTGCGGGCACTGCTGAAGGCTATGTATGCCAGTAGCATAAAGGAGCCAATCACACCGAGCAGTATCCGTGGATAGATGCGCAGTTGGTTGAGCAGTTTGGATTCGTCGAAATAAAGCACATTGACCAACCCATCACCCAGGTCGATGGAGATGCGGTTGCCTTTTTGCTTCATCCTGTCAAGAGTGGCTTTCAGATCGCTGGTTTGTGCATTGGTGAGGTTGTTGTAGCTGATGATATTTCCTTCGGCATCTTCGAGAATGATGGGAATCGTCGTATTGGTGGTCATTATTTTGTTGGCCAGATTCAGGTCTTCGCCGGGCTCGGCATAGGCAGCCACGTTGATGGCTTCAGCCCATAGTTCAACTTTTTTTCGCTCTTCGTCTCGAAGCTCGGCAGCAAGATTTTCAGTGTAGTAGAGTGTCAACCCTCCTATAAGCAGCATAAAAAACAGGAGGATTATTTTCCAAAAATTTTTTCTCGCGTAAAAGTGGGTATACCCGGAATATGAAGTGAGAATGTTTTTCAAAAACAGGTGTCTTTTATTTCCAGCGCGGATTAGGATTTACAAGAATACGCAAAAATGTAAAACCTATGTAAAACGGATATACCAACACTGCCCGGACCAAATCTTTGTACGACACTGCTACATGTACCACCTTTGCATAAGTTTTAATTAATCTTGTGTCTGTATATATTTTAGATCCCACCAGAAGGGCTGCCAGGATCGTTAAAATTGTATTTTGCCAGACAATCAGAAAAATTCCGTACGTCATTACAGCACATACCAGTACTACTGTGGCAAGGAATACAGAAAATCCATCTCTGTAGTAGAAGGTCTTACCCCCCCAACGATGTCGCTGACCGAGGAATTTGCCTAACGTAGAAGGCATTTCTGTACTGACATAAGAGAGATCAATATCGCAGACTGCAATGGCCGATGTGCCGTAATGAGATTTGATTTTGTGCAGAAGCAGCACATCGTCTCCGGAGCGGAAATGATGATACCCCCGAAAACCTTCTACGGCCTCAAAGGCCTCTTTGCGAAAGGCCATATTGCTGCCTGAGCACATCACCGGCAAATGTTTTTTAATCAGAATTTCACCTGCTGCCATAAGCGCCAGAAAATCAATGCTTGCAAGCCAGAGTCCACCGAGCGGTGCCACACGACCACACACCATCTGTACATTCGTATTTTCAAAACAGTGCAATATTCCTGCAAGCCAGTTGGTATGGGGTATGGTATCAGCATCTGTACACACAATTAATTCAGACGAAGCGATGGAAACTCCATATTCGATGGCTTTTTTCTTTCCCTGGTGAAAGCGGTCCAGCAGACGAACGTTCGGATACATCCGGATGCGATTGCGCAGCTTGAGAAGGCTGTTTATCGAACCGTCGTTAATGAGTAGTACTTCTGCAAGGCTTGCAAGCTTTACCTTTTCAAACGCATTGAGCCAGTTCAAGAGCTCCTCCGTAGCATCTCGAAAAGGGATAATTACGGTTACCTTTGCTTCCGAACGAGTAATATCCGGTTTATTTATATCTCGTATGGTCAAATATTTATGCCCATTGAAAAAGAGATATAAATACGTGCCGAAAAAGATAAACGTCAAAGTGAAAATCACCCAAACCACAGGATAAAAGTACACATTGACAAATTTTATTTATGGAAGTTAAAAAAAAAATAATTTTGGGTGTTGATCCCGGCACACAAGTACTTGGCTACGCAATAGCCGAACACACCGGCAGTAAAATTTTGGTACATACCTGTGATGTAATCCGCCTGCGTGCCGAAAGAGACTCCTTGGTCAGGTTAAAAATAATTTTTGAAAAAATCTCAGAAATCATTGACCTGTATTGTCCATCAGAACTGGCAGTTGAAGCTCCATTCTACGGGGAGAATATACAATCGATGCACAAGTTGGGGCGCGCACAGGGAGTGGTAATAGCCGCAGCCTTATTCAAAGGACTAACCGTAGCTGAATATTCTCCCAGAAAGATCAAGCAAAGTATCACTGGGCGAGGTGCAGCCACTAAAGATCAAGTAGCTGCCCTGCTATCTGCACAATACACATTGCCTCCCTCTGCTCAAAATCTGGATGCTACAGATGCACTGGCAGTGGCCATCACGCACATTTATCAAAAAGGCGCCATTAAGGGGACAAGTGACTCCGGTTCATGGGAAGCATTTGTCCGATCAAACCCGGGCCGGGTCAGGTGATTTGATAGAGTTAAAAATGGATTTAACACCTGTTTTCCTGATTGTGTACTGTACATTAGCCCACAGGAATTAATTTCAACTCAAGCCAACGAATGAAAAACGTAACAATCATAGGTGCCGGAACTATGGGAAACGGCATAGCACATGTGTTTGCACAGAAAGGTTACAGTGTGCACCTGCTCGATACTAAGTCAGAAAGTCTTGAACGCGGTCTTTCGACTATTTCAAAAAATCTGGATCGTCAGATAGCCAAAGGCGCCATCACTGAGGCTAAAAAAGAGCAGACGATTAAAAACATTCATGCGACCACTGATTTCAAATCAGGTGTAGCACAGGCAGACCTTGTCGTAGAGGCTGCCACCGAAAATCTCGAACTTAAATTAAAAATCTTTTCGGATCTGTGCGCCGGCACTCCTTCACATACAATTCTAGCTACAAACACATCTTCAATATCCATTACTCGAATAGCTGCCGCCACCCGTCGGCCGGACAAAGTGATCGGAATGCATTTTATGAACCCCGTGCCCATTATGAAACTCATTGAAATCATCCGCGGCTATAATACTTCAGATGAAACAACGAATACAATTACCGAACTCTCAAAAGCTCTGGATAAAATACCCGTTCCTTGCAATGACTATCCCGGATTTGTATCCAACCGGATACTGATGCCGATGATCAATGAGGCCATCATAACACTTCATGAAGGTGTAGCCGGAGTGGAAGAGATAGATTCTATCATGCGTCTGGGCATGGCTCATCCGATGGGCCCTCTGCAACTGGCAGATTTCATTGGCCTGGATGTGTGTCTGGCTATCCTGCGCGTGCTCAACGATGGATTCGGAAATCCTAAGTATGCCCCTTGTCCGCTGCTGATCAATATGGTGACAGCTGGTAAACTCGGGGTTAAGAGTGGAGAGGGTTTTTACGATTATTCAGAAGGGCCGAAAGCATCAAAGGTCAGCTCTATGTTTTTGAAAAAATAGTGATTCATCGCGTACAAACGAAAAAGAGCTATCCAAGTGTGGATAGCTCTTTTTGTCATGCATCGGTTTTTAGATGTTTAAGAATACCTGTTCGGGTATGCCGATTCACCTTCTCTGGTCAGAGTTTTGTGCGGCAGGTGACCCTCATATGCGGACACCCAGCACACTGTTGGTTCGCCCTACCACACGGCTGCCCCATCGGGTATTCAGATGGTCAAGAGCGCGGTAGAGTCGCTGCATCTGATCCTCACCTTGATCAAAGAGGTCGATCTGATACACTCCGTGAATGAGTCTGCTGAACTTAACTCCCACCAACCTGATGCGCAGTCGGCGATCGTAGAGCTTGTCGAAGAGGGCATGCACCACAGGGATAAGGCGATGGTCAGCCTGGGTGTATCCGATTACCTGCTGGCGGGTTACCGTTTCGAAGGTACTGTAGCGCACCTTCACCGTCACACATCCGGTCATGCGTTCGCATGCGCGAAGCTGGCGGGCAAGGTCTTCGGTCATACCGGCCAGCAGGCGCTTCACCGCAAGGTGATCAATGGTATCGCGCTCAAAGGTCTGCTCTGACCCCATGGATTTAGCTTCGTTGTAGGGCTCTACCGGAGACGGGTCTATGCCGTGGGCTTTCTTCCACACATCAAGGCCGTTGGCGCCCAGAGTATGCTCGATGAGCCTGGGAGGCATCTGCTGGAGGGTAGCGATCCGGCGCACTCCCAGTTCGTAGAGAGTAGTATGCATCTTATCCCCTACTCCGGGAATGCGTTTTACAGGCAGAGGAGCGAGAAAGGGTCGTTCCGAACCGCGTTCCACCTGCAGATAGCCGGCAGGCTTTGCCTCGCCGGTGGCGATCTTGGCCACTGTTTTGTTTACGGAATATCCCATGGAAATCGGAAGACCCGTCTCAGAGATGATGCGCTGCCTGAGTTCACACGCCCATTTGTAAGCATTGTAAAAGCGATCCATCCCTGTCAGATCAAGGTAAAATTCGTCAATAGAGCGCTTTTCGTACACCGGTGCCGATTCGGCGATGATATCGGTAACCACGCGCGAATAGCGGCTGTATTCCTCCATATCGCCACGTACAAAGACCGCGTCCGGACAAAGCTGCCGGGCCATCTTCACCGGCATGGCCGAATGTACGCCGTAGCGCCGGGCCTCATAGCTGCATGAGGCTACCACAGCGCGGTCACTGCTGCCTCCTACCACTACTGGCAGACCGACAAGCCGCGGATTTTTGAGCCGCTCCACAGACACAAAAAAAGTGTCTAAATCCAGGTGTGTCACAATCCTCCCTTCCTTTGCCATCAACTCAAACATCTCTGTGACGGATTTAGTTGTTAATTAAAATATCATTTTTTGAATTACAATATAATCATTTTTGTCTTGATCTCTCCGCACAAACAGAAATTTTGGGATGTCTCGCAGGCACGAAGATTACTCCTGAGAAGCCCTCATTCCATCGGCGTTGCACAGAGAGGTGATCGTTTGTCCTTTCGCAGGCAGCCGTCCTAAAGAGGCATTTCCATTTTTTTTTAAAAATAAACGCGATTAAACACGCTTCAGCTACATAGCGATTCACCTTTTCACATATCTTTGCATTGCTTATCAAGAAAGACGGAGGGACCGGCCCTGTGAAGTCTTAGCAACCCTGAACCCTCTCGGCAGCGGGGTGCTAATTCCGGTTCTGAGAGGCACTACAGCCTTTCGGAAGCAGATGAGCGCTAGACCATTGAGGTCAAATGCAAATCTCAAACACATAGGCGGCAAGCCCCGGCTCTTGGTAGGTAAGAATCAAATGACGACTGAACGAGCCAATGAATACAACATCAACCATTTCTGCGAAAAGCCGCATCAGCAGCCTTTATCAAGCGATAGGAGAGAGAATTCTTATTTTGGACGGGGCAATGGGAACTATGATCCAGCGCTATGGCCTCAGCGAAGAGGACTATCGCGGAGAGCGCTTTGCAGACTGGCCCTATCCACTCAAAGGAAACAACGACCTGCTGGTACTCACACAGCCACAAATCATCGAAGAAATCCATCGGCAATATCTCCTGGCAGGGGCAGATATATTGGAGACCAATACATTTAACAGTCAGCGGATATCCATGGCAGACTACCACATGGAGGAATTCAGCTATGAGCTCAATGTGAAAGCAGCCCGGTTGGCCAGACAGGTAGCAGATGAATTTACAGCCATAAACCCAAATAAGCCGCGCTTCGTAGCAGGTTCTATCGGGCCAACCAACAAAACAGCCTCCTTGTCGCCGGATGTAAATCAGCCCGGATTTAGGGCTATCACTTTCGATGAACTGGTGGATGCCTACTATGAACAGATAGCCGGACTTGTGGAAGGAGGATCGGATATACTGCTTGTAGAAACCGTCTTTGACACACTCAATGCAAAGGCTGCCCTGTATGCAATCCGTAAATATTTCAAAGCCACAGGCATACCACAACTGCCAATCATGGTCAGCGGCACCATCACCGACAACAGCGGTCGAACCCTCTCCGGACAGACCGTCGAAGCCTTTTTGTACTCGCTCTCACATGTCCCTCTGCTCAGCATTGGTCTCAACTGTGCCCTTGGTGCTCAACAGATGAAACCATATCTGGCAGATCTGGCACGTCATGCTGAATTTCACATTTCATCCCACCCCAATGCAGGACTCCCCAACGCCTTCGGTCAATATGACGAAACCCCTGAAATGATGCAGACACAGATCCGCGAATTTTTAGATGAAAATCTCGTGAACATCATCGGAGGCTGCTGTGGTACCACACCGGATCACATCCGGCTCATTGCCGAAGAAGCCTCCCGACACAAACCCAGGAAAATTCCTAAATTGCCACATTACATGACACTCAGCGGTCTGGAACCAGTCGTAGTCAGGCAGGGGATAAACTTTGTCAATATTGGAGAACGAACCAACGTGACAGGTTCGAGGCAGTTCGCCCGATTAATACGCGAAGGAAATTATCAGAAAGCCCTTGACATTGCCCGCCAGCAAGTGGAAAACGGAGCCCAGATCATCGATATTAACATGGATGAAGGGATGCTGGACAGCGAAAAGGCCATGACCACATTTCTCAATCTCATAGCCTCAGAACCTGATATTTCCCGAGTGCCCATCATGATTGATTCCTCGAAGTGGTCGGTTATAGAGGCCGGACTCAAGTGCGTTCAGGGTAAAGCCATTGTAAATTCCATCTCTTTAAAAGAGGGGGAGGAAAAATTTATTGAACAAGCTGAAAAAATCCTTGATTACGGTGCCGCCGTAGTAGTAATGGCTTTCGACGAGCAAGGGCAGGCAGATACCTACGATCGCAGAATTGAAATTTGTAAACGTGCCTACGATATTCTGACTCAAAAAGTCGGTTTTAAGGCAAATGATATCATTTTCGACCCAAACATCCTCACTGTAGCCACAGGCATTCCTGAACACAATAACTACGCCATCGACTTCATCCGGGCTACCCAATGGATCAAGGAAAACCTCCCTGGCGCCAAGGTAAGCGGGGGTATCTCCAATATATCTTTTTCTTTCCGAGGAAATGAACCCGTGCGCGAAGCTATGCACACTGCATTTCTCTACCACGCCATCAAAGCAGGATTGGACATGGGTATTGTAAATGCCGGCCAAATTGGCGTATACGAAGAGATCGAGCCTGAACTCCTTCAGCGAGTGGAGGATGTACTTTTCAACCGACGCCCGGATGCTACCGAACGCCTGATCGAAATGGCTGAACAATTCAAAGGGACTGAAAAAATTAAAACAAAAGATGATGAATGGCGTACTTGGCCAGTGGTAGAGCGCCTGAAACATGCACTTTTGAAGGGAATCGACGAATTTATTGAACAAGATACTGAAGAAGCCCGACAAATATTAGGTCGTCCTCTAGACGTCATAGAAGGTCCTCTTATGGCAGGGATGAACATCGTAGGCGATCTCTTTGGGGAGGGGAAGATGTTTCTGCCGCAGGTGGTCAAAAGCGCCCGAGTGATGAAAAAATCTGTGGCCTATCTCGAACCTTTTCTACAAGCAGAGAAATTGACAAACAAATCAGACTCACAGCGGTCAGGCACAGGAAAAATCTTACTCGCTACTGTGAAAGGCGACGTCCACGACATTGGCAAAAACATCGTAGGTGTCGTACTTGCATGTAACAATTTTGAAGTCATAGACCTTGGCGTGATGGTGCCGTTGGAAAAAATCATTGAAACAGCTCAAAAGGAAGGAGTTGACATCATCGGATTATCTGGTCTGATCACACCATCACTGGATGAAATGGTTTATGTAGCTAAAGAAATGGAGAAGCGCAAAATGAAAACTCCCCTCCTCATCGGGGGAGCTACAACCTCAAGGGTGCATACGGCGGTGAAAATTGCTCCCGAATACTCCGGCCCGGTTGTTCATGTCCTCGACGCTTCCCGATCGGTGCCCGTGGCTGCTGCACTCATAAGTCCCGACCACCGCGACCATTACGCATATCAAACACGTGAAGAGTACGACAGACTACGGGAGGGTTTCCTCAGAAAACAAGGTGAAAAAGATCTGTTGCCCATCGAAGAAGCGCGCAAACGCAAACTTCAGATCAACTGGCACACCTACACACCACCACGCCCTAAGGTGGAAGGCATCCATCAGATTCAGAACTATCCATTAGAAACTCTAAGAAAATACTTTGACTGGACACCTTTCTTCCAGACCTGGGAACTTGCCGGGAGGTTCCCTAAAATATTAAATGACCCTATTGTAGGCTCAGAAGCAAGTAAATTGTATGAGGACGCCAATACAATGCTCGACGAAATCATTTCGGGTCAAAAACTCACAGCCAAAGCTGTATTTGGAATCTACCCGGCCAATACTGTAGATACAGATGATATCATTGTGTATCATACACCCGAGCAAATCAAGCGTTTTTACACGCTACGGCAGCAAACACCCAAGCCAACAGGCCAACCTAATCTTGCCCTGGCGGATTATCTAGCTCCTCTCGAAAGCGGTCTTACCGACTACCTCGGCGCTTTTGTCGTGTCCATATTCGGGGCTGAAGAACTGGCCCGGGAATATGAAAAACAACACGACGACTATCGGGCCATACTGGTCAAAGCACTTGCGGACAGATTTGCTGAAGCCTTTGCCGAATGCCTGCACGAGCAGGTGCGAAAGAAATACTGGGGTTATGCCGCTGATGAGCAACTCGACAATGAGTCCCTCATCCGAGAGCAATACAGAGGCATACGTCCTGCACCCGGCTATCCGGCATGCCCCGACCATACCGAAAAGCCAACAATCTGGCAACTCCTGGAAGTAGAAAAAAACATAGGCACCCTTTTAACCGAAAATCTCGCCATGTGGCCGGCCTCCTCTGTAAGCGGATGGTATTTTTCGCACCCTGAATCCCGGTATTTCGGAATTGGTAAGATCGATAGCACTCAATTAAACGACTACGCAAGGCGAAAAGGCTGGGATTCCGATACTGCCAAACGCTGGCTTCAACCTATTCTGAACTTCTGAAATGCACTTACAGACAAATGAAAATTATTGACTTCATTCTCAGCACTAAGGAAACCCTCTTCTCCTTCGAAATTCTGCCACCACTCAAAGGGGACAACATTTACGATGTATATGCCAACATTGACCCGCTGATGGAATTTAAACCTCCTTTTATCAATGTAACCTATCATCGGGAAGAGACTATCCTGCGTCCTGCATCCAATGGGCTCTTCCAACAAAAAATTGTACGTAAGCGCCCCGGTACTGTAGGCCTATGTGCTGCCATTATGCACCGATACAAAGTAGAAGCTGTACCACACCTTTTGTGCGGAGGTTTTTCGAAAGAAGAGACTGAAAATGTGCTTATAGAACTCGATTTTCTCGGCATTCAGAATGTACTGGCTCTAAGAGGAGACTCACAGAAAGGCCAGCGTTACTTTATACCTGAGAAGGACGGACATCAGTTTGCTTATCAGCTTGTAGAACAAATTCAGAACCTCAACCGAGGCATCTACCTCGACGAAGAACTTGAAAACAACACACCCACCCATTTTTGCATCGGAGTGGCCGGCTACCCCGAAAAGCACTTTGAAGCTCCAAATCTTCACATTGATATTCAGAATCTGAAAAAGAAAGTCGAAGCCGGAGCCGAATACATTGTCACCCAGCTATTTTTTGACAACAAGGTGTATTTTGACTTTGTGGATAAGTGCCGTCAGTCAGGCATTACAGTACCCATCATACCGGGCATTAAACCACTTGCCACCAAGCGTCAACTATCATTGATTCCCCATATGTTTCATGTAGATATACCTGACGACCTGTCTATAGAAATTCTCAAGGCCAAGGACAATGCGGCTGTTCGACAGATTGGCATCGAATGGGCAGTACAGCAAAGCCTTGAATTAAAAAAAGCCGGAGTGCCGGTTATCCATTATTACTCAATGGGCAAAAGCGACAACATCTACAACGTGGCAAAAGCAGTGTTCTAGTAAAGTCTGAATTATCAGAAAAGCTTATACGTAAAACCTTTAGGTCTTATAAACCCGATCATATAACATTCCTGTAAATATTTATCTTGGGGGCAGAATGCCTCGAATAGAAATTAATGCGTTTTTATCCCACGCACCCAGGTTGATGTCCTCAGACAAAGTATGCAAAGAGGTATCTTTGCGATACAAAAACAAGGCCTTGGAAAAAAACAAGATAAAGGAAGCCCTGACATTTGTAACGGCTCAAGGAGATTCAGCCAATATATTTGACGCAGGAAGACTTAAAAATCTACAGATATTTGGTGAAGAAGTTATTGTAGATGTGGAGTCTCCGTCGCCTGCTCTTCATATCAAGAAAAAACTAGAGGTTGATATCTTAAAAGCCATCCATGATCATGCTTACCCAAAAGCAAAAGTGAAGGTGCATGTGACTGTAGCTGAAAACTCCAATGAACAGGCTCTCCGGTTGCGAGGCAGCGAAATACCGGGCGTAAAAAATGTTATCGCTGTAGCCTCCGGCAAAGGTGGTGTCGGCAAATCTACCGTGGCAGCCAATCTCTCCGCCGGGTTGGCAAAAATGGGATTTGAAGTTGGTCTTGTAGATGCCGACATTTATGGTCCAAGCATGCCAATGATGTTTGATGTGCCGGAAGCCCGTCCACTCTCCATACAAGTAAATGGGCGGGGCATGATGCAACCCGTCGAAAGCTATGGAGTCAAAATCTTATCGATTGGTTTTTTTGCACAGTCCAATCAGGCCGTGGTCTGGCGCGGTCCCATGGCCAGTAAGGCACTCAATCAATTGATTTGGGACAGCTATTGGGGTGAATTGGATTTTATGATCGTGGATTTACCTCCAGGCACTGGTGATATACATCTCTCCCTGGTGCAGAGTGTGCCCCTGACAGGAGCTGTGATCGTCACTACGCCACAAAATATATCCCTTGCCGATGCCCGGAAAGGCGTTGCTATGTTTCGTATGCCCGCTATCAATGTACCGGTACTAGGACTCATCGAAAACATGAGCTGGTTTACACCTGCCGAACTTCCTGAAAACCGCTATTATATCTTCGGCAAGGACGGAGGCACGTACCTCGCAGAGGAGTTGGGTATACCCATTCTGGGTCAGATCCCGCTCGTGCAGAGCATACGCGAAAGCGGAGATGTGGGAAGACCGGCCGTATTGCAGGAGGGTACTCCGATAGCTGAAGCCTTCAAAGATGTAATCCGCAGGATGATAGAAGAATTAATGAGACGAAACGAAACCCTGCCGCCGACGGAAGTTACGCGTATTACATCGATGGCAGGTTGCAGTGCTGTAAAAAAGTAAAATTTATAATGATCAACGATTTTTTACACTTAAAACTGCACACCATAAAAGCCATCCTATTCGATGCAGATGGTGTGCTCACCAACGGTCAAATCATCATTGACTCCAAAGGTGAAGAAATCAAAGCATTTCATGTAAAAGACGGTCAATTTTTCCCTTTCATGCGCTATTGTGGCTTTATACTGGGTTGCATTTCAGGGCGTCAATCCAACTCCTTATCCGTGCGGATGGAAGCGTTGAAAGTCCATTTTGTAAAAACCGGAGTAAAGAAGAAACTCGAAGCCTACGAGCTTTTCAAACAATCCTACAAACTCACCGATGAACAAATTGCCTATGTGGGCGACGACATCAATGATCTCAAAGTGCTAAGGAAAGTGGGATTCTCTGCAACACCGGCCGACGGCATGGTTCAGCACCTGTATCCTGTGGATCATATTTGCGAGTCAAAAGGCGGTGAAGGTGTGCTACGCGAAGTATTTACAATGATCATAGAAGCCCAGGATTTAAAAAGCAAGCTCGAAGAATATATCGAAAATGAACTATAAATGGATCTGTACGAGCATTCAAAGAGTTGTCCTGTCATCATAGCAGGGCCTTGCGTCATGGAGAGCTTCGGACTTCTGGATGAAGTAGCCTCCTCACTGGCAGATATCAAAGACCGAAAAGGATACCGGATCATCTTCAAATCGAGTTTCGATAAGGCCAATCGCACTTCAGTGAACTCCTTCCGAGGCCCAGGCCTGGATAAGGGACTGATATGGCTAAGCGATATCAAATCAAAATATGGTCTTGAGGTCACTACAGATATTCACGAGAGCCATCAGGCAGCGCCTACAGGCGAAGTAGTGGATGTAATCCAAATACCGGCCTTTTTATGCAGACAGACAGACCTTGTCGTAGAAGCCGGAAAAACCGGAAAAATTGTCAATATCAAAAAAGCACAATTTCTTACCGCTGCCGATATGAAATATCCTGCAGAAAAAGTACTAAGTACCGGCAATGGCCAAATATGGCTGACCGAGCGCGGAAATATGCTGGGATACAATAACCTGGTTGTCGACTTTCGAAACATCCCCTCCTTGAAGCTACATGGCTATCCAGTGGTGAT
This sequence comes from uncultured Flavobacteriales bacterium, assembly GCA_937929815.1. Lineage (GTDB taxonomy): Bacteria > Bacteroidota > Bacteroidia > Flavobacteriales > Schleiferiaceae > Thermaurantimonas. The sequence goes on from CALFUW010000025.1 coordinate 17,833, forward strand.
GGACTGTACTCATGCCGTGCAGCAGCCGGGCGGTGGCGTCACCGGAGGCAATCGCACCCTCGTAAAGCCAATGGCACTGGCTGCCAAAGCCTTTGGAGCAGACGGATACTTTTTTGAGGTACACCCCGACCCGGATAAAGGTTTTAGTGATTCTGCCAATATGTATTATCTTTCTCAATTTGAGAACTTACTTGACAGCCTTATCGATCCATGAGCACAGAAGAAATATTATTGACCGCCACTCAAACCTTTGATATAGAAATACAATCACTGCAACGTACAACAAGAGCTCTTGGAGAATCATTTGTAAACGCGGTAAAACTGATATCTTCATCACAAGGCAAAGTAATCGTAACGGGCATGGGCAAATCCGGGCATATCGGCCGAAAAATTTCAGCTACATTGGCCAGTACGGGTACACCAAGCTTTTTCATGCATCCTGCAGAAGCCTATCATGGAGACCTTGGCATGGTAGGAGCAGACGACGTAATTCTGGCAATAAGTAATTCGGGTGAAACCGACGAAATACTAAAAGTAATACCTTATCTAAAGCACAACGGTAATATTTTGATAGCATTAACAGGCAATGTACAGAGTACCCTTGCCCGCAATGCACAGATACATATTCCGATTTCAATCACACGCGAAGCCTGCCCTTTGGAGCTGGCTCCCACTTCATCCACCACGGTCACATTGGTTCTTGGTGATGCACTGGCGGTATGCCTGATGCGCCTTCGAGGTTTTAAAGAGGAAAATTTTGCCCGTTTTCATCCGGGAGGAAATCTGGGCAGGCGTCTTCTAAGTCGTGTCAAAGATTATATGCGAACAGAAAATTTACCCATGATTCCGGCTGATGCCGGCCTGACCTCAGTGATATCTGTCATGAGTGAAGGACGTCTGGGACTTGCTATCGTAGCTTCACACGGCCGGGCTTTGGGTATAATCACCGATGGTGACCTTAGACGACTGCTGGAGCGGAGGGGGAAAAATGCATTCGACCTATCTGCTGCTGATATAATGACACCTAAACCTAAAACTATACGACCTGAGGCTTCTCTTAGAGAAGCAGAGCATATGATGATCTCTCACAAAGTCAACTCATTAATTGTGCAGGAAGATCCCGACAATCAAATCGTGGGTGTGATTCAGATTTATGATATATGACTATTAATTTTTTATATCAACAATAAAAAACCGCCCATATAGGGCGGTTATTCTACTCTTTGATTTTTTTACTTCTTCCTGACGGATACTTTAAAAGTTGTTTTAACTACCTGGCCTGTATCTTCATCTTCGATATCTTCTACAAACTCCATATCAATTGTAGATTCTGTAAATGCCTTCACATCCATGTTGATGGTATCCTGTTCCGGGCTAATCAGCCGGACTTTATCATTGCTCAGAACAGTATACTTATGAAGATCAAATACATTTTCAAAATCCATAGTGTCAATAGGTAATTCTACGCCACCCAATACCACTTTAAGTGCTACGGTAGCTCCAGCAGTAGAACTCACCTCTTGCGGATTGGCTTTAAAAGTTGCTACTCCCTTGAATCCTGATCCTGTTCCAATAATATCTACTTGCTGGCCGAGTAAAGTTGCTTTGGCCGAGACATCCATCTTAGTAAGCTCCCAACCTCCTACTATGATCTCTGCAAGCGTTTTTTGTTTGGGTTGATCGTCATTTTTATCTCTTTTACAACTGATTGCAAAAAGGAAAACAAATGTCAAAAACAAAATTGTGATTTTTTTCATAGTTGTTGATTTTTCTTTAAGAACGACAAAAGTAAACAAAAGGTTAACTCACTCCATTTCCAGCTTTTCAATTATTTCCGGAAGTACCCGAATACTTGCTAATTCACGGTATTTTTTTCGCGCATCTTCTGCCGGCGACCCAAAATAGGTTTTGCCTCCTTCCAGGTCTTTGGTTACGCCTGACTGGCCGAGAAGTACTGCTTTAGATCCTATTTTTACGCCGGAAGAGACACCTACTTGACCCCATAAAATAACCTCATCCCCGATATCCACACATCCGGCTATGCCCACCTGTGATGCAAACAAGCAATTTTTACCGATGATCGTGTCATGTCCGATTTGCACCTGGTTATCTATTTTGGTGCCTGAACCGATAAGAGTAGATGCTGAGACGCCCCTGTCTATAGTACACCCGGCACCTATCTCTACATGGTCCTCAATTGTAACCCCTCCACTGCTAAGCAGGCGGTCATATCCTTCCGGTCTTTTTTTGTAATAAAATGCATGCGAACCGATTACTGTATTGGATTGAATAATGACGTGATCACCGATAACCGTATCGTTTAATATCCTCACTCCGCTGTGGATAACGCAATTTTTACCAATTACAACGCGGTCCCCTATTGTCACAAATGGCTCAATGACCGTATCTTTTCCAATGACAGCCTTATCAGAAACAGGCGCTACGTTGTACATAAAAGGATTAAAAAATTGGGTGAGTTTATTAAAATCCCTGAAAGGGTCCTGGGATATTAGCAATCCTTTGCCTTTTGGCGCTTCCACCGCTTTGTTGATCAGGATGACAGTTGCCTGGCTGCTCAGGGCTTTTTCGTAATACTTTGGATGATCCACAAATACGATATCTCCGGGCTCTACCCTGTGTATCTCATTGAATCCTTTGATTATTAAATCTTTATCTCCGATAAATTCACATTGCAGCAGATTGGCAATTTCGGAGAGGGTATATGGTCTGGGTAATTTCATCAGAACACTATGTTTACAATTCTACCGGGCACTACGATAATTTTCTTTGGTGTTTTTCCGTCGAGATATTTTGACGTTTTTGGCTCATACATCACTGCTTGCTCTATTTCACGGACTGACATGGATTTTGGTAAGGTGAGGCTGAAACGGGTTTTTCCATTGAAACTTACCGGATACTCAATTGCATCATCGATCAAAAGCTGTTCGTCCCACTCCGGCCACTTGGCCTTCAAAACGGATTGGCCGGGATTTATCATTTCATAAACTTCATCAGCAATGTAAGGGGCAAAAGGAGACAGCAACACAGCCAAAGGATTAAGAATTTCCTTTTTATTACATTTTAATGTGGTAAGTTCATTTACACAGATCATAAAAGCAGAAACACAGGTATTGTAGCTGAAGTTTTCGATGTCTTTGGTGACTTTTTTGATTGTCTTGTGCAGCACTTTCAACTCCTCGGGAGCGGGACGATCATCTGATAAAGATAACCTGCCATCCTCAACGAAGTGAAGGCGCCAGTATTTTCTGAGGAAATTGTAAACTCCTGTAATGCCATCTGTATTCCAAGGCTTTGACTGATCTACCGGACCGAGAAACATTTCATACACCCGCATCGTATCTGCACCATACTTTTCTATGATATCGTCGGGATTGATGACATTGTACTTTGACTTTGACATTTTTTCGACTTCCCGTCCGACTCTGAATGTACCGTCTTCTTCTCTGATAAATTCAAAATCGGCAAACTCAGGTCGCCATTTTTTAAATCCCTCAATGTCGAGAATATTGTTTTCGACCAATGATACATCTGCGTAAAGTGCCTGGGTATCAAAGGAATCTTTCTTACCGTAGGTCACAAAACGACTTTCCCCTTTTATTCGGAAAACCAACGCACTTACTCCCTGTATCATGCCCTGATTGATGAGCTTTTGGAAGGGTTCCTCTGTGCTTACGTACCCTAGGTCGTACAGAAACTTATGCCAGAATCGTGCATACAAGAGGTGTCCTGTGGCATGCTCAGAGCCGCCGACATATAAGTCTACATTCTTCCAGTACTGTTCGGCAGTTTTGGAGAAAGGCCCATCGGCATAATGAGGACTCATGTAGCGGAGGTAGTACCAGCTGCTACCGGCCCAGCCTGGCATGGTTGTGGTTTCAAGGGGCCACGATTTACCATCATCATCTGTGTAAAACCAATCCCGAGCGCGCGCAAGAGGAGGTTCGCCCTCGTCGGTGGGAAGGTATTTGTCTATAGCAGGCAGCTCAAGCGGCAATTTTTCAATTGGTAAAGCATAGGGAATTCCATTTTTGTAATAAATCGGGATAGGTTCACCCCAATACCGCTGACGGCCAAACACTGCATCCCGAAGACGAAAATTAACCTTTCGCTGTCCCATGCCCTGTCTCTCCAGCTCATCGATCATTTTTTGTATTGCCTGGGTTACCGATAACCCTGAAATAAAATCAGAATTGACCAGAAGACCTTCTTTATCCTCGTATGCTTCTTTGGAAAAATCCCAGTCTCTGCCGGGATGAACAACCCGGCGAATAGAAAGATTAAATTTTTTTGCAAATCGATGATCTCTGCTATCGTGAGCAGGCACAGCCATAATGGCTCCTGTACCATATCCTGATAATACGTATTCGGCTATGTAAACTGGCATTTTCTCCCCGGTGAAGGGATGAATAGCATTACAGCCGGTGAATTGGCCGGTCACCTGTTTCACATCAGCCATACGATCGCGCTCAGAGCGTGATTTTACGTACTCACGATATGAAAATACTTGTTCACGGTGGTCCTCAGTAGTAATTAAGTCAACCATATCATGCTCCGGAGCGAGCACCAAATAGGTAGATCCAAAGAGTGTATCGGGTCTGGTAGTGAATACGGTTATTTCGGAATTGTTGTCTGTCTTAAAAGTGATCAGAGCTCCTTCACTTCGGCCAATCCAGTTGCGTTGAGATTCCTTGAGAGCATCACTCCAGTCGATTGTCTCCAGACCATCGAGTAATCGCTGTGCGTAGGCGGAAATCCTCAAACTCCATTGCATCATTTTTTTTTGTTCTACGGGATGCCCTCCCCTTTCTGAGAGACCATCTTTAACCTCATCATTGGCTAATACAGTTCCAAGTGCCGGACACCAGTTGACCACACTTTCGGATCGATATGCCAATCTGTAGTTTAAAAGAATTTCCTGTTTTCTTTCATCCGAAAAATTAGTCCATTCCTCTGAAGTAAAATTCTTTGGCTCTGTACATGCAGCCCTCAGACCAGCAGTACCATAAACTTCAAAATGTGAAACAAGTGACTGGATCTGTTCTGCCCTATCCTCAGCAATATTGTACCAGGAGTCAAAAAATTTTAAAAAGATCCATTGTGTCCATTTGTAATACGATGGGTCACTGGTACGCACTTCGCGACTCCAATCGTAGCTGAAGCCCATCTGATCAAGCTGTGAACGGTATCGTTCAATGTTTTTTCTGGTCGTAAGGGCCGGATGCTGACCAGTCTGGATGGCATACTGTTCGGCAGGCAAGCCGAAGCTGTCGTATCCCATCGGATGTAGTACATTGTATCCCTTGTGACGCTTGTATCGCGCATAGATATCGCTGGCGATGTACCCCAAAGGATGACCCACATGAAGCCCGGCTCCTGAAGGATAGGGAAACATATCGAGCACATAATATTTGGGTTTCGATGGGTTTTCTTCTACTTTATAAAGGTTTTGTGACTGCCAGATTGCAGCCCGGCGTTTTTCAATGTCTCGGTGATTAAATTCCATTTATGGATATAAGTCGATTGTTAAATGTTGACAATGGCAAAAGTAGAATGACCAGTCGTAACAAAAGACGTCAAAACATCAACCCATCACGTATTTAAAAAAGGCTTTAAAATTACCCGGAATTAGCATTGGTGTTTTCGATTTATACGACTGATATAAATCGCCATATTCACGGATCAGTCGTTTTTCTTCGAGATGACTTCCGATGATGATGTAAACCACAGTGATGGCAAATACAATGAAATTTCGATCAGAGGGTGTTGCAATAGACAGGCCTGTCAGAACCAATGATATAGACAAATACAAAGGATGTCTAATGTATTGATAGATGCCTGTAGTAATCAGCTGATTCTTTCTAATGGGTTTTAAACCAAGAAATTCCATAAGTTGAATCTTCTTAAAGGAAAGAATAAATATCTTTAAAGCCAGAAGTACAGATGTGAGTAAGACAAATCGCCCCCATAGCCCCGTTTCGGCAAATATGTAAGGAGTCATACGGATATACACAATCACTACAGGTATGAGTAAAATAAAAGAAACCACAGAATACATTAAGCGATAATTCAAATCATTTACCCATCGGCTAATGCTTTTCTTGACTGACTCAGATGCCATCAATGAGTGAATAGCGTAATACGCCACTAAGCCCGTCGCAAGTAGCATTCAGTTCAATATATGATTGGCAATGAGTTGAAATTCAGGAAACTCGACGGTAAACAAACTGGAATTTTCAGATGAAGTCAAGGTGTAATATCCTTTAATTTTTCCAATAAAACTTCGGAAATGCAGCAATGTGTCGTGCGCAAATGTCATTTCCGGCAATATCAATGGTACATTACCTGTAAATCCCTGACCTGTCAGTTCGCTGTGCTGGTAGTAGAGGTCTCTGATCTCCCAATGGCGGTGCGTTAGCAGAACGGGAAAGTCATTGAGATTTCGGATTTGAATCCGATGATTAAACACATAGACATGACCTATATGAGTCTTTAGCCTGGCTACAAAGTCAGCAGAGTGAAGGACTTCAATTCCGTTCTGAAGGTGAATGATCACGTTTAGCAGAAGTGTTTCATTTCCTGCTAAAATAGCGTTTAATTTAAATAAATGGAATAGAACGTGTTTTTTTCCTGAACTTCAATTAATTTGAGGTACTGTATAAAACTTTTCAGATACAACATCCTTGATTCGTAATTTTTACAACGCACATATTCTAATTTTTCGGCTTCACTCATTGGAAGTTTTAAAGCCAGCTGGTGAAGGGTGAGTGCATCCGGATAGGTATAATCTTCATCCCTTAGTTTTTTATATTCCTGAAAGGCATCAATCAGCGAGGTGGGACACAAATAGTCATCGAAGAGCAGCTCCTCAACCAGACCTCCGGGATACAAGCTGTCGGTATCATATGAAGAGATAAACTTCTTCAGGTTGAACAGTTCGGTACATTTTACGATGATATCTGCCTCCCCGTTTGGATATCGCTTGGTAATGTCTATGATTTCCACAAGGCTGCCAAGATTTCGCGTATTAATCGGGCTGGCCAGGACGATGCCAAACATGCGATCTCCTGTCATGATATCTTCCAGAAGCTGCTTGTAGCGTTCTTCGTATATGTGTAGATCTGCAGACTCTCCCGGCAATAGAAATAATCTAAGTGGAAACAGCCTGATTTTTTGAAAATTGGACATCATTAAAATTTCCTAAGAAACCATCTGTGTTTCTTTTAAGTTCATTATCTTTTAATCAATTTTTTTCTGCGCAATGAAAATGCTACAGAATACAGAACGAGGAACGCAGACAGAAACCACGCTACCCGTGAAATTACATCACCCGTGGAAGTAAAAAATGTCTTTTCACTCAGAATCGGAATTTCGTGTGAAAATGCACCGGAAGTCCGATAGGGCATTGATTGCAGGATATCACCTCTTGAATTGATGACGGCTGAAACTCCCGTATTAGCACTGCGGGCTATCCACCGGCGGTTTTCCACTGCGCGAAGACGTGCATAGTGAAGATGCTGGCGATGACCTGCTGTATTTCCCCACCAGTCATCATTGGTAATGATGGATATAAAATTTGCTCCGTTGCGGACGAATAAACTTACAAACTCGGGAAATACCGATTCAAAACAGATTATTGCCGATGTGCCGGCACCATTCGTCGAATGCCGGAAGACCGTACGTTCCTTCTGAATGCCATGTGTACCCGTGGTGCCTCCAAATGCTCCAACAGCACTTTCGAGCAAGGGTTTGAGTATGGTAGAAAAGGGAAAGTGCTCCACGCCGACGACCAACTTGGACTTGTGGTAAAACTTCGGCTGAGGAGTGTCATCAAAATAGGCTGCTGCATTGAATACGTCGTACCAGGCTTCTGAATTGGGATATCTTCGAGCCGTCGGTGTAACTTTTGAAGGATCCACATAGCTTCTGTAGGTTGATGCGCCCAGCAGGAGATTCAGGTGTGGATATTGGTCTTTGAAAGCATTTAAAAGCTGATAATCGGGATGATACCTAGCTACATCCTCTTCGATCAATTCAGGGAGCATGGTCTCCGGACCTATGACCAGCCATGTAGTACTATCCGTCAGTGGTTTGGCCAGTTCGATAAATCGCTGAATTTGAAAGGTCTGTGGCAGATCAAATTTTTCAGAATAAGCATCAAAATTGGGCTGAACAATTACCACTTTTGTAAATCCCTCGGGATTGTCTGTATAGGCATTATATCTGTACAAGCTATATGCAATCGGCAACCCGATCCAAAGAACTACGGCTATATACCTGAATGCCATTGTTTTAAATGGTTCAGATTTTTTTAAATACATCTTAAAAACGCGATAAATCAAAATGTTGACAATCCAGATCCAGAGTGTACCTCCGGAAACACTCAAATATTCATACCACTGCACCCATTCCGGCCGGTGAGCAAACACATTTCCCAATGTGAGCCAAGGCCAGCTCATTTCCCAGTCCTGGTGAAAATTTTCGAATGCCAGCCAAATGGCTACCAGCGCGATCCAGCCTCTTTTTGATCCAAGGACATGTCGCACTTTATGTGCTATCAAAAAAACTAAAGCCATCAGCGAAGCATTGAACGTACATACGGCGACGACCCCACTCCAGTGTGCGTTCCATATCCAGGAAGTAACCAGCAGGTTAAAAAGAGCAAAAGAAAGATACGTGTGCCCCCAGACCCGAAAAGCACGATATCTCAGTTGAGAACTGTCAGATACCTCTTCATATAACCAAAGAAGGGGTATAAGAGCAATAAATATCAAAAAAGGAAAGCCCCTATCAGGCCAGGATGCCCAGAGAAGAAGAGGTGTAGCCGATATGAGCAGAAACTTTCTCAAAAAATCCATGTACAATCTCCAATCAAAACGCTCCAAATGTAGTACAGCCTGCTACTCCTCCTTTATTAAGGATTAGCAACTTTCAGACTATCCCTTAAATACAGCAAATGCAGTATATCCAATAATGATCTTTGTCGTTTACTTTGAATTTTGTGATTTTGAGAAATCTATTTTTTATCTTTATTTTAATTGGTCTGATTTGTCAAAAATCCTTTGGACAAAAATTAATTGATTTTTACGTAGGATATAACTTACCCATACTTCAGGAAATTCCCTCACACTTTCAGTCCGTCAACCGCGGCTACCAACTGACCTATCCCAATGAGGGAGAGTTTGCCATGTCTTCCATCGGAACAGGATACTTTTGGGGACTGCGAATGAACTTTGGAGATGACCGCAAACGTGGAATTCCGCTATCGTTGGAATACAACTACAACCGAAAGCGCAATTACAGCAATCGAGCTTTCTTCCCGGACAAGAATCTGGTCGGTCAGTACCGCATGCGCTACGGCTGCCACTCAGTAGGTTTTGTGTTTGGAGGTGTAGGATCTCCTGTCCGCTTCGGATTGCACTACAATTTCGGAAATGTCCATTGGCAGAAGAAATACTACCCACCTGAAACATTTGACGAAGGTAAGTGGGTGGATTATGTTGAAACCATTGAACTGTTTTACTGGAAAGGTCCCCTTCACGACGCACTGAATTTCAGTCTTATCCTCCGTTGGTGGTTTCTGGAGGTGCGGCCTTATTACATGCTGACTTTTGGAGAGGTCAGGTATCCTGATTACACAAATTATAAAGATTACTACTTCCGGTTGAACAACTATGGAATCACTGCAAGCGTAGTTTTCACGCGATTGAATAGAAAGAGCCTCTAATTTTATTTGTCCGAAATTAACCTTTATCAAGGACTCCGATCCATTAGATTTTCAATGGACAGGACGAAATCTCTCGGTATAATCCAAAAGCTCAAAATCACACTCCATCGGATTTAACAGAATTAACTGAAAATTTCTCTGTATCAGGCAGTACCATCATAGGGCTTTCATTCCAAGTCTAACATTTTTCATAAAACCATGCTGCGAAAATATCCTAAATTGCAACCCAACAAAAGAAAACTGAAGCTATTATGCCCATTTATCATACATTAGGGAAAGTTCCCCCCAAGCGCCATACTGTCTTTCGCAAGCCGGACGGATCACTGTATTATGAGCAGCTCTTCGGCACGGAAGGCTTTTCAGGAGTCAGCTCCCTGCTCTATCACCACTACAGGCCTACGATGTTGAAGGAAATCCACAAGGCCATTGATCTAACTCCAAGAGCAGCTGTCACACATAACATAACACCACGCATGCTGCGGGGCTGGGAAGTGACTCAGGAGGACGATTACCTTGACAGCCGGTCTGTTGTTCTTTTCAACAACGATCTGAATATTGCCCTTGCAGCTCCTCGAAAATCCATGACGGATTATTACTATAAAAATGCCGATTCGGATGAAATTATTTTTATTCATCAAGGTTCAGGTGTTCTGCGCACCTTTTTGGGTAATATTTCATTTGGCTATGGGGATTATCTGGTCATACCAAGGGGCACCATATACCAGATTCAATTTGAGTCATCCGATAACCGTCTACTCATTGTCGAATCATTCAGTCCTGTAGTGACTCCCAGGAGGTACAGAAACCAGTTTGGACAGCTTTTGGAGCACTCCCCCTTCTGCGAGCGGGATATCCGTCGGCCACAGGTATTGGAGACATACAACGAAAAGGGTGATTTTCTCATCAAAATCAAAAAGCAAAACCATCTGCATCAAGTCGTGTATGCATCGCATCCCTTTGATGTGGTTGGTTGGGATGGTTATTTTTATCCGTACGCTTTTTCTGCTCATGACTTTGAGCCCATTACAGGGCGTATTCATCAACCTCCGCCTGTGCATCAGACCTTTGAGGGTCACAACTTTGTGATTTGTACCTTTGCACCACGTCTGTATGACTATCATCCGGATGCCATACCAGCCCCCTACAACCACAGCAATATTGACTCCGATGAAGTACTCTACTATGTGGACGGAGATTTTATGAGCCGCAATCATGTAGAAAAAGGATACATCAGCCTGCATCCGGCGGGCATCCCACATGGTCCTCACCCTGGAGCTGCGGAGCGCTCCATCGGGCAGAAGGAAACCCGTGAGCTTGCCGTCATGATCGACACCTTTAAGCCACTGAAGCTGACCGAAACAGCACTTCAGATCGAAAATGAGGATTACTTCCGAAGCTGGTTGGAATAAATTAAAAGTATTGACATAAACCCATAAATCTTTTGAACCATGCAAACCCAAACCTCAAACATACCAAAAATCTTTCCTGATGCCCAGGATTTTCTGCCGATCAACGGAACAGATCACATCGAGCTCTATGTGGGCAATGCCAAGCAGGCAGCGCACTACTACCAATCGGCCTGGGGGTTTCAACCATTGGCGTACAGGGGCCTTGAGACCGGGAGCCGCGACCGTGTCAGCTATGTGCTTCGCCAGGGCAAAATCACTCTAGTGCTTACCTCTCCCTTGCAAGCCGGAGGACCGATCAACGAACACATCAACCGACATGGTGATGGAGTAAAAGTGATCGCCCTCGAGGTGGATGATGCCTCCTACAGCTGGGAAGCTACCACCCGCCGTGGTGCCGAGAGCCAGATGGAACCCACCACCTTGACCGACGATCAGGGAGAGGTAGTCATCTCTGCCATTAAAACCTATGGCGAAACACTTCACTACTTCGTAGAGCGCCGAAATTACCGTGGCGCCTTCATGCCAGGCTTTCGCCCGTGGAATCCGCCCTATCGTCCGGCGGAAGTGGGCCTTAAACATGTAGATCATATGGTCGGTAATGTAGGATGGGGAGAAATGAACAAATGGGTGGACTTCTACGCCCGGGTGATGGGCTTCACCCAGCTGGTTTCATTCGATGACAAGGATATATCCACAGAATATACTGCCCTCATGTCAAAAGTGATGACCAATGGAAACGGGCGCATCAAATTTCCTATCAATGAACCTGCCGTAGGCCGTAAAAAATCGCAGATCGAAGAGTATATAGAGTTTTACAATGGTGCCGGCGTGCAGCACATCGCCGTGGCTACT
>CALFUW010000026.1 GCA_937929815.1 uncultured Flavobacteriales bacterium
CTTAAAGTCTGTGGCATAAATGTATAAAAGAATGATCGTGATCAATGGAATTGAGATGTATTTTATCCTTTGGATAACAAGACATAAAATCAGCGATATCATCAGTCCGACAGCATTAAACACATAATACATTTTCCAGGCCGTGTTTTCAGAAATTTTAATCCCTACGATCATCTTTTCTGGTTTATTGATTTTATCCGCTTCAATATCCAAAAGATCATTGACCACATATCCGGCGGCCATGATTAGCACAGTGGCAAATACACCAAAGGCAAACTGAACGTCATCAAGAGCCGGAGTCATTCCCACGGGTATGGTAAAACCATAGCGCATAAACAGTTGAATGAAACCCGCTATCAGCAAATTTTTCCAACGGACAAGCCTAAAGAAGTAAAAAATGCCCGTATTCACCATACGCGAGACTGAGTGTCGTTCCACCAACCTCTCACGCGCAGGGTCTGCTCCAGAATATCGCGCACGCAGCCATTTCCACCGGTTTTAGGTGAGACATAATCTGAGATCGCACGGATTTCCGGGGCTGCATTATGCGGACATACTGCCAGACGCACACGACTCATGACTTCATAATCCGGCAAATCATCTCCAACGTAGCAAATTTTATCATCATGGAGTTGATAGCAGGCTTTTAAATCCTCATACGCGTCTATTTTGACAGGTGTATTCAGGTACAGGTCCACTACACCCAGGTGTCGGAGTAATTCAGAGACTCCAAGTCCGGAGCCCCCACTGATTACAGCGATGCGAAGACCTCTCTTAATGGCAAGTTGAATGGCAAAGCTGTCGTGTGTCGTCATGTTACGGACTGTCCTGCCATCAGGGAGTATCTGGATTCGACCGTCTGTGAGTACTCCATCAATATCAAGTATAAAAGTTGATATTTCAGCGAGAATTTCCTTGTAATTTTTTTCCATAATATTCTAGAATACAATTTGTAATGGCTTCATAAATCTTCTTTAAAGGTTCTGATTGAATGGCATTGAAATGTTTACCAATGGTTGCAGAGTCTTTCCTCCGGGCAGGGCCTGTCAGACTACCGGACAGCTGACCATCCATGATCCGGCGAAACGTCTGATTGATTATGGGCAGGATGAGTTCCCGTTGGATGGTATTATTTTTTAATTCTTCTTCAAGCACTTCATAAATATATTGCACAAAATTATTGGCCACCACAGCAGCCATATGGGCTGTCAGCCTCTCCTTATATGCCAGAGGAAAGCTGTTTGGGAATGTCTGTCTTATCAGTCGTATAAAAGAGTCATCCTGTGCTGATTCAATCACAATGGGCACTTCTCTGATGGAGTAAGGAGCTGCCAGGGAGATCACCGGCCAGACGACCACTCCCCGATCTCGATGCGGATTCAAAAGGGATAACTCAGAGGCTCCCGAGAGGTGAATCCATCGGTCAGCCTTCACTGGTAGAGAGGCGGCATAGGAAGAAATACAGCTGTCCGGTACAGCTAACCAAACAGAATGGTATGTCCCGCAGACTTCTTTTACATCGATGATGTCAATATGCGGATACAGGGAAGCTAAATAACTGGCGTGCTTCGGATTACGGGTGACGATTGCCGAGGTATGAACGTCAGGAAGACATCCAAGAAGTTTTAAAACAAACCGGGCTCCGTGTCCGGTACCTACGATCAGGTGTTTTTGATCAATCATTCCACCCAATAGTTAACAGTCTCAAATGAAACCGGTAGATTTTTCACAAAATCTATTGCAGCATCTATATCCTTATGCAGCTCGCGGTCATCCTCGATCACAGGGACAGATGCTCTGAATAATTCCAGGAAGGCTTCTAGCGAAGCGTTTAATTTTCCCTTTCGGAAGTACAAGGCTTGTGATGCGTGTATCAGCTCCATCGCCAGAACTTTTTCAGCAATCTCTACTACATCGATCAATTTGTTTACGGCATTAGCCCCCATGCTCACATGATCTTCCTGACCATTGGAAGACACAATACTGTCCACAGAAGCAGGTGTACAGAGTTGTTTGGAAGCGCTTACCAAGGCGGCTGCACTATACTGCATAATCATCAGACCGCTGTTTAATCCGGGATTCATGACCAGAAACGGTGGCAGCCCGCGCTGTCCGGAGAGCAGGAGATACATGCGCCTCTCAGATATATTGGCGAGTTCATGGATGGCAATGGCGGCAAAATCAGCAGCATAGGCAAGTGGTTGTCCGTGAAAATTTCCACCTGATAGTACTACCTCCTGATCTTCAAAGTAGACAGGATTGTCGGTCACAGAGTTTACCTCTGTGAGCAGCACCTTGAGAGCATAATTCAGCACATCAATGGACGCACCGTGAACCTGTGGAATGCACCGGAATGAATAAGGGTCCTGCACCCAGGCCCGCTCCACGACATTCAGTTCGCTATCTGCTAAATGTCTGAACATAAAATCAGCCACCTTCCTCTGACCTGCATGAGGTCTCACTGAGTGAATAAGCGCATCGAAAGGCTCTCTCCTGCCCAAAAAGGCTTCTACGGATAACAAGGAGATCCAACCTGCAATATGCACTAATCGAAAGGCTCTGACCAAAGCATTGGCCAATACAGAAGACATATACTGCGTACCATTGAGCAATGCGAGACCCTCTTTAGAATTAAGCACTACAGGCAGATTCAAATCCGATAAATCAGTACATTTCTCCGTAGGAAACTTTACTCCTTTCACTACTACATATCCACGATTGAGCAGCGGTAAAGTCATATGTGCCAAGGGTGCCAGGTCTCCACTGGCACCCAGCGACCCTTGCTTAGGTACATATGGATAAATGCAACGGTTAAACATTTGAACCAATTTATCAAGTACTGCCGGGGTGATGGCGCTAAATCCATGCAAGAGAGAAGCGATCTTGAAGAAGAGCATCATTTTGACCACTTCGTCGCCTGCATAAGCGCCCGTGCCGCAGGCATGAGATACAACGATATTCTGCTGAAGCTGTCGCAGATGGTTGTCATCTATTTTCACATTGCAGAGGGATCCAAAGCCAGTATTTACTCCGTATACAGGTGTGGGCGAGGATTGAAGGAGCTTTTCAAATTTTTGTCGGGAGGTCTTTATTCGTTCGAGGGATGATTCCGGTATGTAAATATTGGCATTTTTATGAAAAATCAATTCATAAATTAGCTTAAAATCAATCTGTTGAGCCTCTGATAGTTGAATGGTCATTGTTATCAAATTCTGCCGTTAAAGGTATGATAGCCAAACCGACAGGCCATACCGATGCGCTAAAGCCTTTTGTGAAAGAAAACATCATTGACTGCAACAATCCGAAAGAAGTATTTTGGTTTTTAGATTTAAAATTTTGAAAAATATTCTAAGGATTAAATGCCCCCGGAAAATGACGTATGAGTGGCTCTTTTTCAGGAATCAGCCACACTACAATAAAATCAAATCGAACTTCGAGATAGAGATTTTTCAACTCCAGATAGGCTTCTGAGGCATCAGCGTAGTGAGCCACTTTGCTTTCATTAAGGGTTTCATATGCCTCAGGCACAGGATAGCCTCTGCGGGTCTTCACTTCGGTAAAGACAATGAAGTCACCGTCTTTTGAAATGATATCTACCTCAGCCTTATCAAAGCGCCAATTGCGCTCCAATATATCGTGTCCAATTCTAGTCAGAAATTGAGCGGCCAGCTCTTCGCCAGCATTGCCGGTATCTAAATGAGTTGCCATGACATATGCCAATTACCCGACGAATCTACGACCAGCTCTGCATCTGCCCCGTGAATGAAAGAGCGTTGGTCCTCGTGATGGCCAATGTTGGCGTCAAAGGCTACAGGAATTTTTCGCGGTCCGAAATGATGGAGAAACAATTCCTTGATATTCAAGCCGAAGGGGATACTGTTGTCTTTTATTTTGGTAAATGATCCTAAAACCAGCCCAGCCAATCGCTCAAAAACTCCTGCCCTTGACAGCCCGTACAGCATCCTGTCAATATGATACAGATATTCGTCCACGTCTTCTAGAACGAGAATTTTTTCTGCCATATCCGGAAAAGATGGAGAACCGACCAATGAATACAAGACTGAAAGATTTCCTCCGACGAGACGACCTCTGGTACTACCGGGTAATCCACTCGTGCCCCGGAGCATTCCTCGGCCGGTCGTAAGCTGGTTGATTACTGACTGAATGCTCTCGTTTGTGTTTTCACGAAAATTAATCAGCATCGGGGCATGGAGAGAGGGGAGATGATACTGTGTCCAGACATGGCAAAGAAGTACTGTAATATCGCTAAAACCCACAAACCACTTTGGATGCTTTTTTAGCGGTGAAAAATCAATCTGATCAATAATACGAACGGCGCCATATCCACCGCGCGCTGAAAAGATGGCCTTAATGTCTGAGTGGAAGATGAAATCCTGAATTTCAGCGGCTCTGTCCTTGTCGGGAGCTGACCACTGATGGTAAGTACGGCCAATATTCCGTCCCATTACCACCTTAAATCCATTCTCCTCCAATGACCTGACGGCCGGAAACGCGTCTTCCAACCTGAAAGATCTTGCCGGAGCACATATACCGATGGTGTCTCCGGGTTTCAATAGTGGAGGCAGTATCACTGCATGCTCATATAAAAGATGGTCAAAGAGAAATAATGCCTTCTATTTCAGAGGCTTTTTTATAGCGTTCGACTACGCTCTCTGCTGTCAGCATCATTTCTTTGGCAGATATGGTTATGTAGTTGCCCTTTGCTGAGCGTCGCATACTGATGTTGGCCACTTGTGCGTCAAAAAGACTTTGAACACGGGCGATCAGATGATTTTCTGCTTTCACGATAAACTTAAAATAATATACCTGAGGCCAGGTTTCCTTACTTAGCACTTTATAAAGTTTGTCAAAATCATAGCTTTTGCCTTCCATTTCAGCTTTATCAACTTACAAATTTAAAAAAAGCCCCCTTTATTGAGGAGGCTTTTTATAATTCAATATGTTAAGCTGGACTATTTTCTTTTACTTCTGCCTTGATTTTCCTGCTGAGCCGGAGTAGGCTGTGTAGCAGGTGACTGAGGGTCACCGCCTTGTCTTTGAATTTCAGTAGTTGATCCACGAGTGGATTTCAAATCGATCGGAGGCATGGACTCCAATTGTTTTTTTACAAGAGGCAGAATGTCTTCTCCATTTTTGAAGTAGAGCAATCCATTGCCCTGGCTAGAATCAAATACGTAGATATATCCGTTTTTAGAAGAGACTTCATCTATTGCTTTTTGAGCTTTTTGGGTCAGAGGTTGAAGAAGCTCCTGCTGTCTCCTTGCCAGATTTTCCTGATTCTCTTCAGCATATTCCTGAATCTTCTGCTGCATTTCCTGTAGTTCGCGGATTTTTCTTTGGCGGACTAATTCAGTAAATCCGGGAGCATCTTTTTCAAACTTTTGAGCTTTATCTCTCAATTCTGATTGCAGTTCAATGAGTTCGTCTTCCATCTCTTTGCGCATTTTTTCCAACTCCTCTTGAGCCTGCCTGTATTCAGGCATGGTGCGAATAAGTTCAGTAAAATCGAGATGAGCTAATTTTTGCGCATTTAAGCCAAAAGCAGTGGATAGTACGACTATGGCTGTGACAAGGGTTTTCTTTAGCATAATGTGTGTATTTAAGGGTTTATATTTAGTATTCATTATCTGTATCCTAACTTATTAAGTATATCATCGCTTATTTCAACTTTATCGCTCACAAAGAGTACCGCGATAGCGTTAGCCTTATCTAATACGATATCAATTTTTTTCTGACGACTTACTTCTTGAATTGCATTGAAGACCTGATCTTGAATCGGCTTGATAAGACTTTTTCGTTTTTTAAACAGTTCACCTTCAGGTCCAAAATATTTTCGTTGGGTGTCATAGATCTGTTTTTCTTTTTTTGCAATTGCCTCCTCTCGTTCCTTTATCATTTCTTCGGTCAAGAGGACTTTTTCGGCGTTGAGGGCTCTTTGCAAAGCAAGTAATTCACTCTTCAGCGCTTCGATTTCACCTTCAAACTGGGCTGAGAGCCTGTCAAGCTCAGCCTGAGCCTGATTGTATTCTGGAACTTTTTTCAATATATATTCTGTATCCACCACGGCAAGACGCTGATTTTGTCCGTGCAGAGGCATAATAAATGACATCTTGACGAAGAGTACCAGAAAGAAAAGAATTGATCTCATGCTTCAGTGGGCGAAGTTAACTTCTTCAAAACTGTTGGCCAATGATAAAGTGTGTTCTCCATCCGGAAGGTGTCGTAAAACCTGGCATCGGATCAAATCCATAGCCAATATCTATGCCAAGCAAGCCAAACATGGGCATAAAAATTCGTATTCCGGCACCAGTACTTCGAAACAGCTGAAATGGGCGAAAATCAAGAATTGACCCAAAATTATTGCCAGCCTCAGCGAAAAGAAGAGGCCAAATTTGAGCGCTCGGATTAGGAGATATCAAAAACCGCAGCTCGGATGTGTACTTGGAATACAGTACTCCTCCGTTGCCCAACTGATTGGCACCAGCCGGCCCGGTGGGCACGATTGAGTTGTTGAGATAACCTCGGAGTCCTATAATTTCACGACCATCGAGTACAAAATTCTGAAGTCCGTCACCACCTACAAAGAAGCGTTCAAATGGAGATAGGCCGATGGTTCGGTTGTATGCCCCCATAAATCCCATTTCGGCATGCGTAGATAAGACGATGTTTTTATACACCTCAGTATACCAAGTGGTGTTAAACTTAAACTTGTAGTATTCAAGCAAATAATATTTTTCCTGTGGAGTTGCATCGCTGAAATCTCTGCCCGTCAGAAGTGAATAGGGTGGTGTTAATTTGAGGGTAAAAATGGTATTTGATCCTCTAGTCGGAAAGATTGGGACGTCGGTATTATTTCTTGTTAAAACGACGCGGTAAGAAAAGTTATTTGAAAATCCATTTCTGAAGTCAGGAATTCCCAAATCAAAATTGTCTAATCGATAGTGTTGAAATTCCAATGCCTGATAGAGTGTAAAGTAGTCATCGGGCCAGCGAAGACGCTTTCCTAGTCCTACTGTCAAACCAGTGATATTTAAAGCTTGTCGAAGAGGATCCCCTATCTTTCTCCCCCCAAAATTTTGAACCGAATGGTACCCAGAT